>JAIXRD010000022.1 GCA_027485365.1 Cryomorphaceae bacterium
AAAATAAAAATATAATGAAAGGTGCATTAGAACCTATTGTTACCATATTAATACTAATTATGTTGACGATAGGTTGTAATCATTCCGACAACAACGTTCATAAATTAGTAAAAGTTGACCCATCTAACTCATTAAGAAAATACTCTCAAAGTATTCTAGAGAGCACCGTTGGCAAGGGTAAAGACATTAATAAAATATATGATATAGTTGGAACACTACCTGAAGTTGTAGAAAGAGCAAAGTATATTGAAAAAGAATCTAATGGCAATAGACATTTGCAAATTATGGTTTATAAAACCCAGAAAGAGTTAGAACGCCCATATTATTGGGTGAAGGCTGGAGAAGACAATGGGACGAACTTTGTTACTCATTTTAATTTTTATGTTTATCCACGCAACGAAATTAAGTTTGAAATTAAGTATTTTGACACAGTACACGACACCATTTTAAACCTTGAATCATGGCGAAAACAGAAGAACAACGGCATATAACAACAGCTACACGCAAGGCGGGTTTCACGGCTTCGTGCGACTTTTATTTTGTAAATAAATTTATCATCTTCGTGCATAAGTTTTGTAGTAATTTGTCCGCCCTGCGGGTAGCTGCAAAACGTTATGGGCAAGTTAAACAAAGATAGCGGTTCAATACAGGCTGACCACCTATTAAGTGACAGACAAAAAAGTTGAGACAAGAAAATAACTATAAAAACAGGGAGTATTCTGAAAATCCATAAGAGTAGGAACAAAATTTAAAAAATAACAAAATGAAAAATTTATTGATTTTAGCGACTATGTTACTTACGTTTAGTTTTGCGAATGCTCAGAGCATGTACGTTGGTGGTTCTTACAAAGGAGAAATTAAAAGTAACGGAGACATTTACTTCGGTGGTTCATTCAAAGGACAAATAAAGAGTAATGGCGATGTATATATTGGCGGTTCATTCAAAGGACAAATAAAAAGTAATGGCGATGTATATATCGGTGGTTCATTCAAAGGGCAAATTAAAGATAATGGCGATGTATACATTGGCGGATCATTCAAGGGGCAAATTAAAGATAATGGTGATGTTTATATGGGAGGCTCCTTCAAAGGTTCTTGTAAAGGAGTCAGTAAAAATGTTGTTGGAGCAGTATACTTTTTCTTTTTCAGAGACGAATTAGGTATCTATTAGATATCCTATATACTGATTAAAAAGTTATATTTTAGTTTAAATGATTTAATTAATAATAGATAGTAAGTCAGTAGTGGCGACTATTAAAAAACTATAACAATTGAACCACTATTGCATCAGTTATAACAAAGGGAAAGCAGAAAACCTATAAAAGAGTAGGAACAAATATTTTAAAAATGAAAAAATGAAAAATTTATTGATTTTAGCAACTATGTTGCTTACGTTTAGTTTTGCGAATGCGCAGAGTAAATTATACAATACAAGAAAAGGATATTCTGACGGTCTAGTAGGTTATTACGAAAATGGTAAAATATACAATACAAGAAAAGGATATTCTGATGGCCTAGTAGGATATTGCGAAAATGGAAAAATATATAATACAAGAAAAGGCTACTCTGACGGGCTAGTAGGTTATTATGAAAATGGTAAAATATACAATACAAGAAAAGGCTACTCTGACGGGCTAGTAGGTTATTATGAAAACGGTAAAATATACAATACAAGAAAAGGATATTCTGACGGAATAGTAGGTTATTATGATGGCGGTGATGCTTCTGGTGCCGCTGCGGCTTTTCTATTATTATTCTAAAAACTATCCCATAACAGCAAATTAGCAATAGCAGGGCGGAAGTGCTTCATTGAACTTTCGCCATTTTTTTTTGTACTTTAAATCCTGGATTAAGCATTGGCGCTATCAAGCCCTGCCATCACCAATGCAAAAAACGTTAGAATAAATTTTAACAAAAGAAAAATAAACATGAAAAAATTAATTATTTTATACTATTTGTTAATTTCAACAAGTTTTACGTACGCTCAATTCATATCTTACGAGTATACACAAATTCTACTTTATTCTGTTGAAATTAATTATTCTAGTTCAAATGGTTCATACCAACCCTGGTCTCCTGATTTTAACTTTTATGGAAATGCGCTTGCTCAAATGCAAGCTAGATACGATAGAAATCATAGTAGCTTATCCAAGGAGTATTTCAAATTAAAAGATCTAAAATTAATAAACACTATAAATCAATCTACTCTAAATAATTACCGGGCAGCTAGGTTAGGTTGGATTTACAATGCAACCAGTACATGGGATGTAGGTAATGATGCAAATTATGCAAATATTAGAAATTATTGTTGTGAAATTTATTCTTACTCTTCCATAAAGAGTGAAATCACATTACTTCAAAGTTGTCAAACAGAGTTGAATCGAATTAAGTATAAAGATCCCGATAATTATCTTTATTCAAAAAGATATCAGTCAATAATGAAAACACTAGATAAACTAAAAAATTGCTCGACGAGTGAAATTGAGGGATTAAGTTGGGAAAGAACTGAACTAGAATTTCAATACAATAACAATTCTACGAATAACACTAATTATTCAAATTCAAATCAAACATATTTTAGGGTTCCAAATTCAAGCTTTGTATATCAGAAAAATGAGGAATCAATTCAGATAGACAATATTACTAATACAACGGAATATACCATTTTGTCATTTACATCATTTCCTTCAAAAAAATATACTTCTGGTTGGACTGTTTGTTTTAGTAAAAACGCATATATCGAGCAAAATGGAATAAAATATTTTTTAAAAAAAACAGTTGGGATTCCGATTTGTCCGGATAGACATAATTTCTCTAATATTAATGAAAGTATTTCGTATAAATTATATTTTGATAAATCAATTAATTTGAATGTAAAATTCAATCTAATTGAAGGTGTTTCAGGTGGTTTTGAATTTTATAATATATCCAAATAAAACTTTCTCTAACATCAAGCGCAATCCCGAATCGTTACTCTCGGGACATCACTTGTACGCCAACCGTTAGAGACAAGTATAAGTAACTTTATTATTTATAAGAAATAGAAAAAAATATATTTGATTCAATTTTCAAGAGGAGAAATAACACTAAGATTAATTTACCATTTTTTGGTGATGTTAATTTTGAGGAATTACATAATTCTGAATACAAGTATCTATTAATTAAGAAAGAATATGAGTAGAAATAACCCTAAGATTAATTTACCGATTTTCGGTGATGTTGACTTTGAGGAATTACATAATTCTGAATACAAGTATCTATTAATCAAGGAAGATTATAAGGCTGTTAATAATGAACAGACTCTAAAATTGTTTTTAAAACAGATCGATAAGAAAAGCATATTGAAAGTTTCAGAATTATTGGAAGGTTTAGAAATAATCCATCAAGAATGTAAACGTAATTATATTGCTGACTTTACAAACGAGGACCATATTGATTATATTACTAGGATATATAGTCAAGCTTTGACAGAGAGTGAATGCAATTCAATTAATCAAAAGCTCACACCTGAACAAAAACTTTTAGCAGCATTTATGGCTTCAGGTGTAATAATATACGAAAAGCAGGAGGGATTTGTTGTTGAACTTAAATATACTTTCGGGTATGAATTACAATTAACCTATAATGCTAATGAAAACCTAAAACTAGTTTCATGTATAATGGAGCCAGGTTCATCAATAGGTATGAAGCAATTTAGGGATTTTGTTTCAAAGTTTGAAGAACATGATGTTAGTGAAACATGCAGTCGGTTTCTGCCTGATTGGTGGAATCATCCAGTTAAAAGTTATTATATTTATTTAATGATAAAAAGACTTAAATGTGTGGCTAGTATTTGAAGTACTTCAAGCCTATAACAACAGCTACCCAAAAGACGGGATTCGTGTTCTGTAGATAGTTTTGTGGTTTAATTAAGTTTGTATCTTCGAATTAAAATTTGTGGTAAAAGTCGCCACATCGCAAATCTGCAAAACGTTATGGGTAAATTATAATAATATTGTAAAAAAATAAATATGACAAAAGGTTTAATTATTTTAATTTTTGTTTCAGTTTTTTTGAATTCAAAAGTAAATTCTCAAAATAATAGCAAATATGAACTGAAAGTAAAAAACGCGTGCAACTTTGATAAATCAATGATAAACAAAACAGTTTATAGCTTTAGTTCCGATGCAGAAGCAGAAAATGCTTTACAAAGAATAATGAAACTAGCCGGTTTACCTGCAAATTTTGAAATACGAGCTGCATCGGTGCCAAATGCTTCAGCATTTGTTGATTGCGATGTTAACGGAAATTGTAAGAGATATATTTTGTACAATCAAGAATTCATGGAAAATCTGAAAGATCAAACAAACTCACATTTTGCTGAATATGCTGTGCTTTGCCATGAAATTGGCCATCATTTATCTGGTCATACGATAACCAATAGTGGAAAGAATTATGATCTTGAACTTGAAGCGGATAAATTTGCAGGATTTATGCTTTTTAAACTTGGATTAACATTAGATGAAGCTAAAAAAACATATAGCAATTTACCAATTGATGGTTCCTCAACTCATCCTCCAAAGGATGCAAGAATTGCAGCATTAACCAATGGTTGGTATGATGCAAAAAGGAATGGAGGATCAAGTTCTAATACAAATAATTCTAATTCAGATAAATCTAAAATGGCAAATTACATGTATGTCGCAAATAAAATTGATTATTACAAACCAACAAATAACCTTAAAACTAGTATTAATGGTCATAATGAGGTTACATGGGTTTTTGATGTGACAAATAATTTTCCAGTCGGTATTGATATAAATGGTAAATCTATTTCGATAACTGAATTCAACATAGATTACACTGTTAAGAAAACTTCTAAATACTCCATGTATTATGGAGAACCAGAATACGAAAATGGTTATGTACGGTACAAAATCCACAACCCAAATCAAAGTGGCAGATCACATGATGATTGCTTAACAAATGGTGGTTGTTGGAGTGACTTTATAAATATTTATAAATATTCTGACAGAATATACATTGATTTTGAAATATATACGCAGCCAAAAGATTTAAATCGATATGATAGATATTATCCTGGAATTGATATAACATACCTACAAAGAGTAATATATTATCTCGATAAAAAGTAGAATATTCATAAAACAAAACATTTTATGCTTACATAATAATTGTTTTTGAGTTGAAGTTCTTTTCTTATGTCTAATCAATTAAAACATAAGAAATAAAAACTACCCATAACATCGTGCAAACAATATTGCCTTGCCCCCGCACATGCAGGACAACACAAGGCAACATCGCCTACACGCAAAACGTTAAGCGCATTTGGAAAAACTAGACCAAATTATTACCTTAGTTGAAATAAAAAAGAAATGGCTCAAGTTGATGTAATTAGAAATGGAATTATTGACAAACTGCTTGCAATATCAGATAAAGATTACTTGATGGCTTTGCTTCGTTTGGTTGATAATAGTGCAGTTGAAGATGAAAAAATCAAATTGACTAAAGAACAAAAGTTGATGCTCGAAATGAGTAAAGCTGACATTCAAAATGGTCGAACAATATCTCAAAATGATTTAGATAAAAATGACCTTGAATGGCTAAAAGGAAAATAGTCTGGACTGAAACGGCTGCCAAGCAGCGTCGTGAGATTTTGAAATATTGGACAGAAAGGAATGAGAGCACAATTTATGCGAAGAAATTGATTGAAATAACCGCAAAGCATCTGAAAGTAATTTCAAAAAATCCTGAAGCCTTTAAAGAAACTGAAATTGATGATGTGCGAGAATCAGCAATGGGTCATTTCAGTTTGTATTATAAAATTACCCCTGATCAAATAATTGTTATGGCATTTTGGGATAATCGCCAGGATCTCAAGAAACTTTTGAAAGCCATTTCTTGATGTACACACCCTCTAACATCAAGCGCAATCCCGAATCGTTAATCTCGGGACATCACTTGCACGCCAACCGTTAGTTACATTAGAGCCGAAAATCAAAGTGAACCTGAATTAAAATCAATTACACAGGCGGTATATTTGATTAAGTGAGGCGTGCTTT
>JAIXRD010000275.1 GCA_027485365.1 Cryomorphaceae bacterium
ATTAAGGATCAAACGGGTATCGCACTTTGGGATGGAGATACCTCAGAAGGTGTTCCGTGTACGGATGGTGTTTATTTCTACCGAGTAATTGGAGAAATGCTTGGAGGCACGGCAGTGGATCGAAGTGGATTTGTAACGGTTATTGGTTCAAAGTAAACCCAAGCGTTTAGCATTTTCGTACCCTTCATCGATATCAAGATTAGAAGAGGTAGCCGCTTGAACCGCAAGGACATCACAACGCTCATTCTCTGGATGACCAGCATGCCCTTTAACCCAATGAAATGTAAGTGTATAGTTGGGGTGTAGTTGAAGATATTTTCTCCATAAGTCTTCATTTTTCTTTCCTTTGAATCCTTTTTTCTCCCAGCCCCATACCCATCGTTTTTCAATGGCCTCAATCACATATTTTGAATCTGAATAAATATGAATGGGGTATTTGTTGGTATTAACAAGTTCTAACGCATGGATAACCGCCCATAATTCCATCCGGTTATTGGTCGTGAGTCTGTAGCCCTTGGATACTGTTTTCTCGTTGGTTCCAAATTTCATAACAATGCCAAACCCACCAGGACCAGGGTTTCCTCTCGAAGAACCATCTGTATATATTTGTATGCAATTAGTCATGCTTTTTTACTCTATGGGATTGATCCTTAATAAAACTTTTCCACCCATTTCCTTTGGATTTGTTGTGTTCACCCACTCCTTTAGAGAATACGTGACAAACCGCAACCGCTAAACCATCCGTGGCATCTAGATACTTAGGCATATCGTCAAAGTTTAACAGCGATTGCAACATCGCAGCAACTTGTTCTTTAGAGGCATTTCCATTACTCGTAATGCTCTGTTTAATTCTTCGAGGGGCGTATTCTTCAAAGGGAATGTTATGATTCAAACATGCTGCAATAGCTACACCTTGTGCACGGCCTAATTTTAGCATCGATTGTACATTCTTACCGAAAAAAGGTGCTTCAATAGCCATTTCATCTGGTTTGTACTCTTCAATCAAGCCATTTAAACGTTCTAATATGCGTTTTAACTTGTCGGGGTGGGATGGGAGTTTATGCAGCTGTACAATACCAAAGTTCAATAGAGAAATTTTTCCATTTTTGACGTGGATTAATCCATATCCTAATACCGTTGTTCCGGGGTCAATTCCAAGAATTATTCTATCTTCAGCCATTGAAAATGCAAAGGGAAAGTAAAGCTACTCAATTTAATGCCACGCTTGAAGTCTTCATTAGATTTCTTTTGCTTGCTTGCTTGTTTACAATAAGTTATAAAGTATTCTATAAATGGCTTTCTTTTGAGGCGATTAAGGTCACAAATTATTTCTTTTTGTTTTGTGCGTTCCTTTTATTTCCGATAAACTTTTGGTTAGAATGGAAGCGTTTTCAGCGGAGTGTGGATCAGCATAGTATACCTCAATCCGATCAATACCATGCGTTTTATCAGGGGATAGTCGTTTCCTTTTTCACGCCGGCATTCATTGCAACTACCTTTGGTCGCTTTGGAATTAAAGATCGGCTGCGAAATCTCCAATGGATGGGCGCTGGGGTGCTTACCGGATTGGCTCAATTTACTGTGACCATGCTGTTCGCTTTTGGTGGTTCTTTATTCCTATTCGGTGTAAATCGACTGTATGTGACTTTTATATTTTTCGGGGTTTCCGTATTGAGCTTATTCGCTTATTTTTTTAAAATCAAGTTCCCCGATCGATTGATGAGGTGGAAACTTTTTCAGGATATTCAAGCCTTGCCTCCTTCCCAGAATAAAGGTCAAATCTTGATATTAAGTGTAGTTCGATATGCTGTGTTTTCAATTCAATTTCACTTGGTATTGCTTGCTTTTGGTGTTCCATTTGACTTACAACAAGTTTTTATTTTAATGATAAGCTATGGATTGATTACCTTGTCTCCTTCAATTTTGTTTGGTAAAATTGTCTTACGGGAACTCATAGCGGTAGCTGTGTTTTCTTGGTTTGCCTATCCCAAAGAAGAAATTATGTTAACCGCTTTTTTTACCTGGGGGTTTAATGTGGTACTTCCCGTTTTAATTGCCTTAATACGTATATCGAGTACATGGAAAGCACGGTTTTTATCATAATATATGTATTCTTGCTGGCATTAATAGTTGGTGTTGGTGGGATAAGACATAAGTTCAAGGCTAGGTCTATGACTACTGAAACTATTTCATTAGAAAAAATAACCGTTTTAATTCCGTTTCGGAATGAGGCTCAATCATTACCTAGGATTATTCAATCGATCAAGAATTCAATTAAACTTCCCTTAGAAATTATTTTTATTAATGACCACTCTGAGGATACTGGCCTTGAATTTCTTCAGCAACATATGAATGAATTGCCCATCACCTTAGTCTCACTCCCCGATAAAAAATCCGGTAAAAAGGAGGCGCTTAGATACGGTATGGAACATGCTCATGGGGACTATTACCTCACCTTAGACGCAGATGTTTTTTTTGGTTCCAACTACTTTTCAGAATTAGAAAAACTCCCTACTGCTCACCTATGGATTCTACCTGCTATTTTAATTGGAAGATCCAAGAAACAGCTATGGCAAGAAATAGATTTGCATATAATGAATGCCATAAATGTTGGGTTATATGGGCTGTTTCGACCAGTAATTGCAAGTGGAGCGAATTTATTATTTAGTAAAAGTGCGTTTTTAGCATCAGATGATTATTCCTCTCATCAACACATTTCTAGCGGGGATGACTTATTTCTATTGCGGGATTTTAGAAAAAACAACAAAGATGTACGTTTGATTTCAGATCCCTCACTCGCGGTATATACCTATGCGCCGGAAGGATTTGTGGCTTTTTTACATCAGCGCATTCGATGGATTTCAAAAACAAATAAGGTGAAAGATCATTTTGCTACAAGCTTAGGGGTAATTCAAACCGCACTATCTCTTATCTTTTACACCTTATTGGGTATTTATCTATTCAAGGAACAATACGCCGACATGCTAGTTTTGTTAATTGTTAAAACGGGACTGGATTTGATTTTTTATGCGGGGTATTTTTTGAAATTCAAGCGCATTTTTGTGTGGTTGATGATCCCAGGATATCAAGTGTTATTCCCTTGTTATAATTTGTTATTGTTAATACTGATTCCAACGTTTAGGGCTAAATGGAAGGGCAGAAAAGTGGTTGTATAAGTCCTGCTTCCTATGATTTTATCATACCTTTGCGCATGCGAATTCTTATGGTTTGTTTAGGGAACATTTGTCGATCACCGTTAGCCGACGGTTTATTGCGCAACAAAGTATCCGAAAAGAAATTGCCTTGGTTTGTGGATTCAGCAGGCACCGCCGCATACCACATTGGAAACCCTCCAGATCATCGAATGATTCAAACCGCTAAGGAAAATGGAATAGATATTTCAGGTCTCCGTGCTAGGCAATTTACTTCGCAGGATTATGAAGATTTTGATCGGATTTATGTTATGGATCAAAGTAATTACAAGAATGTACTTGCGTTGGCAAATTCGAATGCTGATCGGCAGAAAGTTTATTTACTCCTTGATCACCTGCACCCAAATAAACAACTAGAGGTTCCTGATCCTTACTATGGGAACCAATCTGACTTCGATGCAGTATTTACCCTGGTGAATGAAGCAACAGAAGCATTAATATCTGATTTAACAAATGACAAATAAAAAAGGCACACTTTGGTTAATTCCCAATACCCTTGGAGGTGAATCTACCTCCGATATTTTACCTCAGCACCTCACTGATGTTGTCAGTGAATTAAGACATTTTGCGGTGGAAGAAATTAAATCTGCTCGCCGCTTGTTGAGAAAACTAGACCGAAATTTTCCAATTGATGAATGCACGTTTTATCAAATGAATAAACGTTCTTCGAAAGATGAGGTAATGCAAATTTTATTAGCGATACTTGGCGGGCATTCGGTAGGGGTAATCTCTGAGGCGGGATGTCCTGGTGTTGCAGATCCGGGAGCAGAGTTGGTTGCTCTCTGCCATTCGCAGGGCGTTTTCGTGAATCCCTTGGTTGGACCTTCATCATTTTTGCTAGCCTTGATGGCTAGTGGTTTCTCCGGGCAGTCTTTTACCTTTCACGGTTACCTACCGAAGGAACGGAAAGACCGAATCAAAAAAATGAAAGATTTTGAAATGGATACGCGCCGAACGGGTGCTACCCATTTATTTATGGATACCCCTTTTCGAAATATGAATGTGTTGGAAGATTTATTAAACGAGTTGGGTGACACCTGTGAATTATGTATCGCAGCAAACCTAACGCTCCCAAATCAGCGCATTCAAACCATGAGTGTAAAAGATTGGAGAGAACACGCCAAAGATTTATCTAAATCGCCGGTAGTATTTTTAATTGGAAAATCTCAAATGTCATGACATTTAAAGAAGAAATAACCCAAGGAATCCCATTGCATTTGCCTGAACATCCAGGATTCGATGCGCAAGTAAACCACGCCCCAAAACGTAAAGCGATACTTTCAGAACCTGAGAAAAAATTAGCTCTTAAAAATGCCTTACGTTATTTTCCTTCAAGTATGCATCAGGCGCTTGCTCCTGAGTTTGCTGAGGAATTAGCTGAATTCGGACGGATTTATATGTATCGTTATCGTCCTACGTATTCAATGAAGGCTCGATCAATTGACGAGTATCCAGGAATATCATTAGAGGCTAAATCGATCATGTTGATGATTCAAAATAATTTGGATCCCCGTGTAGCACAGCATCCTCACGAACTTATCACTTATGGCGGGAACGGCGCCGTTTTTCAAAACTGGGCGCAGTATTTATTGACGATGCATTATTTGTCGATCATGACAGATGAACAAACCTTAGTCATGTATTCAGGTCACCCCATGGGACTTTTTCCTTCGCATCGCAACGCACCACGTGTTGTGGTTACCAATGGAATGATGATTCCAAATTATAGTAAGCCTGATGACTGGGAAAGATTTAATGCCTTGGGTGTTACTCAATATGGGCAGATGACAGCGGGTTCGTATATGTATATCGGTCCTCAAGGTATTGTTCACGGTACAACCATTACGGTTTTAAATGCGCTACGAAGATTTGCCACTTCCAATAGGAATCCAAATACAAAATTATTCGTTACGGCAGGTCTTGGTGGGATGAGTGGAGCACAACCAAAAGCCGGGAATATAGCCGGTGTAGTAAGTGTTACCGCGGAGGTGAATCCAAAAGCAGTGCATACGCGACACTCGCAAGGGTGGGTAGACGAAGTAATTTCTGAGATTCCAGCATTGTGTGAGCGTGTTTCACGAGCCTTGGCTTCTAATGAGGTCGTATCGATTGCTTACCTAGGCAATGTAATTGAAGTTTGGGAGGCGTTCGCCGAACAAAACATATTTGTGGATTTGGGTTCTGATCAAACATCCTTACATAATCCGTTTGCTGGTGGCTATTATCCAGCAGGATTGTCGTATGATGAATCCAATCAACTGATGGCTGAAGATCCAACCAATTTCAAGGAGCGGGTTTATGATTCGCTTCGTCGTCATGTGGCAATCGTTAACAAACATACCGCGCAAGGAACCTATTTTTTCGATTATGGTAATGCATTCTTGTTAGAGTCCTCGCGCGCAGGAGCTGATGTGATGGCTTCGAATGGATTGGATTTTAAATATCCTTCTTACATTC
>JAIXRD010000282.1 GCA_027485365.1 Cryomorphaceae bacterium
AACTGGAGCGGCTGATCAAGACTGGGGCATATTTGAGTCCGACCGCAGCCCGGTTACCTTCATTTAGGACATCATCACTAACATATGATCTCTGGCGAGCGTCGGATCATGGAGTCGAGCGAAATTATGATCAAGCCTGTTGCAGTGTAATTCGCGACGATCAGTTTATGCAAGGCCAACTGAGGACGGCGCTTCGCTTATTCTCTATTTAGGGAAAATTTTTGCAAAGTCATATCAGTATGGTATAGTGTGCTTATTAATAGAGATTTTGTAAGTGCCAATATAGCACTTTAATACTCAAAATTTATGTAAAACTTTGTTGATCTCACATCGCAATCGCGGTAAGGTCTTGCGGTAGCGTACCGAAATTATCTTTATTTGTCCATTTCCAAATATAAATTAGGTGGTTTCATAGATGAAATCTACTTCTTGTATATATATAGGTTAATTATATTAAATTTTTATTTGGTTAGGCTATGTTGGGAAAGGCTTAGCTTCTAAGCCTAAGTGAAAAAGCTTGTGCTATCTATGACTAGCCTCATAATTGCTGTACTCTAATGTTGAGTCAGCTAAATAGGCTTGTATTTAAAATTAAAAAATCTTTCTAGTAAAGATATGATAATTAATAGTTCTGGCATTTATATTGTTGGATCAGTTTTTACTGACTGGACGGGAACTGATCATCTCGATTAAAAAATCGCTGACCTAGGCCGATCTTAAGTGCATAATTCAATCTAACTGTTGATGAAGTAAAGCTCTATATGTATATTTCCTACAGCTTAACCAAAATTTGAACGCCTCGAATGAGTTTTTTATGTACTCAGTGATAATGCCTGTATACAACGGGCGTAAGTATTTTGAGGATGCGCTTTTATCTGTACTCTCCTCTGCAACTGAAGAGGATGAAATCGTCGTAGTCGAGGATGGCTCGATTGATGGTGGGGTGCAACATATTGTTGAGCGCCACATTAGCCGGACGCCTATACGTTATTTATCAAAGTCAAATGGTGGCGTTGCCTCTGCGCTGAACGTTGGACTAGAAGTCGCCAGTAAAACTATATTTACTTGGCTAAGTCACGATGACCTTTATTTGCCAAACCGTTTGGCCAGTGATCGCGATATGCGTCGTTTGCTGCCTGACCTTGTGACTGTATCGAATTTTTATCTACTTTACGAGGAGTCAGGGCAATGCATTCATGTGAACTCAACGCGGAAAATTGGTAATCGTCAAACCATAAAATTGCTCGGGTCACGCTTCATCAATGGAAACTGCTTGTCCGCACCAGTCCAGTTGTTAAAGTCTGTCGGCGGATTTAATGAAGCTTTACGACACACACAAGATTATGATCTATGGTGTCGGTTACTCCGAACGACGACATTCACTGCTATTCAATCTCCGACAGTAATATCAAGACAACATCCTAATCAAGACAGTAAAAGAGAACCCAAAGCCGCTCGAGAAGAGTATAGATTATTATTGAAAAATTACCTTTCCCCGTCTGATTTAATCGATTATCGTAACTTAATTGAAATATTAAAAGTAGTATCCAATATGCTAAGTTAAATAATTTAATTTAAACACTGCAAAAAGATATGCAATTTATTAATGATTAATAAATGAATAAGTTTCGGATTAGCCTGAAAAACGCAAATCAGCAATGACTACGCAGTATCTTCAACATAAATTTACCTAAATTTAGCATAAAGCCCTTACTCCTTGACTAAAATAAGATTGAAATTACTAGAATTGAATTTGTGGAAACCACTTCGTTCCACCTATTTCTGGATTCCATGTTTTTTGGCGTTGCTTGATTTGGCATTCTACGCTACAGCACCATTAATCCTACTGTCTGCTGTCTTGCCTACACATGGCTCAGCTACCGGAGCATTATCGAAAGAAATATCTTGGCTTACCAGCTTATTGGCTAGTGGCGGAACTTCGGGAGCATTTGCACTACTTTTATCATGCATAGTTTTGCGAATTATAGGAACCAAAGTATCAGAGCGTGTATTCGCACGATCCGTAGCAAAACTTTATACAGAGGACTCGGAGAAATTGCTCAAATGGTATCTCACAGTTGTTTCTCAAGGCAGAAATGCCGATATCCCAAAAATACGTAAGGCTATTAATGCTGAAGTCAGTAACTTGTACTTTGGAATCCGAGTTCCCGCTGCGATCATTGTTTCTGAATTTATGCTTCTTCTGATGATAAGTATCTATGCAACGTTCATTTTTGGTCTAATGGTTTTTCTATTTGCAGGTGCAGTGGGCATATCGATTTTTTCGATTTTGTATTTCATCCGAAGAAAATCAGCTGCTGTCGGAAGGGCTCGCAGTACTTTCGAGCAGCAACGGCTAGAAATGACTGAAGTTGCACTCAGTAGCGCATTTTCGATAGGTGTAAATGGTGGCCAACAACATTTGACAAATAGATTTAATTACCTAACCAATAATTTTGCTTATGCATTAGGTCAGCAAGTCGTCCTTCCCCATTCCACCAAAGCGCTGATTGATGGGATCTTAGTATTATTCGTGTTTTTGTTATTGATTTTGGTGGGCGTTTCCTCTACGCCGAGCGACATGGCAATTCTTGGTGGTATGTCAGTGAGAGTGATCCCAAGTCTGTCTCGAATTTCAAGTTACATTGAAACAATGCGGATAAACGAAGTCGCTGTAACAGAGCTGTCAGCTGCACTTGATTCCACAAATCTCCCATCGGTAATCCCACCCAATGAAGAGCTTTATAGGGCTTTATCCTCCCTTCCAAGAACCGGGATGTTTTTTGTAGTAGGTGCTTCTGGCATTGGAAAAACTACCACCATAAAACATTGGATAACCAAAACTCAAGCTACGAAGTCTGTTGCATTTCTTGAGCAATCTGGGTTCGAGTCAAGAGCCGAGATTGTCGATTATTTGGCTTTAGTCGGTCTGGATGAGGAGGAAACAAAGGCAACCCAGCAGTATTTATCCAATTTAGGCTTAAATAGTTTTCGATTGTCTCACTTATCAGGAGGTCAAGCGAAATTCGTCCAATTTGCAGCTATATCAAGGAAGATAGAAGACATTTATGTGTTCGATGAGCCTAGTGTAGGGCTCGATCAACAACTACAAGCAACAATGATAAATATCCTAACAACCTTGTCGAAAAATGCTTTAATTGTAGTAGTGTCGCATGATCAGGCTTTTGTAGATTTGTTAGCGCAACGAGCAAGTGGGACGATCATTGAAGTTCACTGAGCGCATTTGTTGGGTATCGCCAGTAGGTGACATTCCTTCAACTGGAGGTGGCGTTGCTCGTGCGGTGGGTTTATTTAACCAAGCAGGCTTGATCGAAAAAAGCAATGGCGATCTTATTTCGCTTTACGGGGTTTCTAAGGTTAAGCAATTAATGCTTTGCATAAAAATGCTTCTGAAGGGTTATCGAAAATTCGTTCTACATTCATTTTTTGCTCCATTTTCATTGTTTCTTCTTTGCCTTCCCTTGCAGGTGAAAATAGTGCTTTTGCCGCATGGGGAGTTGAAGTGTGGCGCACTTGCTCTTAATGCTAAACGCAAACGGCTATTTTTATTCTTCGTCAGACTATCCTTCATTTCAAATCGGCACCTTAAGGAAATTAGTGGCATCGCAACAACTGAAGAGGAACTAGACGTCCTGCGCCGAACTTTGCCGGTGGCGGGGGTTTACAAGGTGCCAGATTTCGTATCAGATGATTTGTTAATGGGTACACCAAATGACATAGTTCTGAATGCTGGGGTTAACCTAGTAAATTTTTCACGGATGATTCCAAGTAAAGGCGTGGCACGTCTACTTGAAGAACTGGTCGTCAAATTAACCTCAACCAATGCTGGATGGACGAAGTTAATCAGCGGCATTTATCTTTTCTATGTAAAAGAGAGTCCTGCTGAGTTAGAAAATGTTACTCGATTAAGTGAACAACTTCGCTTTTTAGGTGTCTCGGTATACTTATTTGAAGGAAAAAATCCTGACCAGATTCGCCAATCTCTGAGGAATGTCTCTAATCGTTTAGGATTTGTAAGCTCGCGGTTTGAGTCATTTAGTTATGCTTTGATAGAAAGTTTAGGCTTTGAATATCTCCCGATTGCGTGGTTCAAAAATGATCTGGTGGACCAACTATTAGCAAATAATTTGTGTCAGCACTTGGACTATGGATCTTTAGACTCTATCGACCATTGCTTTCCACTAAGGCGCACGAACAAACTTCATGTAGAAAATTTTATTGAGAGTATGTCTATCAACAATAAAATAATATACCAGCATATTTTATTAAAAACCTTTGGTGAAGTTGGATAAAAATGCAATTCGGATACGGTATAGCGAAATCGAATTAAAATTAATGACTTGTCTATTTTATTATTTTGGCAAATATTTGATCTAAAATAAAGATGAATCAATCAAATGATGGCTAATTTACTAAAATCTAAACTTAAGTCGTGTCGCTCATTCACTCGATCATTCAGATTTCGACAATCCTGTCCAAACTTAATGATCGTGAAACACGAACGACGGTAGTTTGCAATTAAAGTGGAAAACAACATGAAATTCACCCAACTACAATTGAAACATTTTGCTGAACACTCTTGTGGTCGCTTACTTGCCGCACGCGAAGGCATGGAGTATTTCTCCGAACCGTTTAAGCATGTGGTGATTGACGACTTCTTACCTAAAGAACTTGCCGATGAATGTTTGCGGATATTTCCCGACATTCTGGAACCAGGCTGGGAAAGTTCTAACGACTCAGACATCGAAGTCAAATATCGCACTACTTGGCAGTCTGAATTCGATATACCTGAAGGTATTGTGGATGCCGTCCGAATCTTAAATAGCGCACCTTTCCTAAAGGCTATGTCTGAGGTGATGGGGATCGAGAAAATCATCCCCGATCCGTATTACACTGGAGGTGGACTGAATGTCACCATGCGAGGGGGATTGCTAGATGTGCATGTGGACGGAAACTATCACGATGCAACAGGACTCAGCCGACGTCTGAATGCACTGGTCTACCTGAATCCCGGTTGGGAAGAGTCATGGGGGGGCGAATTTGGCATCTATGACGAGGAGGGTGAAGTTTGCCTAAAGAAGGTTGCACCTCTATTTAATCGTTTGGTCATCTTTGATTCACACGACAAGAGTTTTCATGGGCTGCCTGACCCAGTGAATTTCCCTGAAAATGAACCTCGTCGTTCAATCATTCTTTATTACTACACAAAAGAAAATCGTCCAGGCGAACAGGTAGTTGTCGAAAACCCACACAGCGCACTCTGGAAGAAGCGTAATTTTCTCGACAAAAGAGGCAACCGAGAACGCAATTACCGTTAAGCATTCGGTTTACGAACGGAACACCGTCGATCTGGGTGTCCTGCCTAAGGTCAAGTTTCCCGGTTCTACCAAGTCGCCGAGGCAATAGCGTTTCCATCGACAAAAGTACACCGAACTATCAATGATCGATCTAGCCAAGCTCGTCTTGACTATCGTTCAGCCAGTATTCGAACTCAGTAGTTACTTTTTTACGCCAGTCCAGACCGTAGAAGCCACATTGTCTAGACCCAGCACGCGTGCAACTCTCTGTGTATGGGACATTTTGAGCAGTCCTTTGTGACCAGCCCTAGAGCCATATTGGAAAAGATTTAGTCAAATGAAAATACTACTTTGGTCACAATACTTCTGGCCGGAGCATTTTCATATCAACGAGGTGGCTACTACCTTGCAAGAGGCGGGTGAGGATGTCACGGTGCTGACCGGTAAACCAAATTACCCTAGCGGCACGGTCTTCGATGGATATCGCGCTTTTGGCGTGGACAAACAGATTCACGCAGGTATGGATGTGGTGCGCCTCCCGCTCAAGCCGCGTTCTGCCAGCAAGGCGCTAGATCTAGCGTTGAACTACTTTTCGTTCATCGTTTCAGGCTACCTGCTGGGCCCACTAGTCCTTCGGGGACGGCGATTCGATGTGGTCTTCGTCTATGCCCCATCTCCGCTGCTCCAGGCATTACCTGCGATCTATTTTGCGTGGACTCGAGGGATCCCGTTGGTACTGTGGGTGCAGGATCTCTGGCCTGAGGCCCTGTCCTCAACTGGATTCGTTCGAAGCCGACTTCTGCTGGGGGCAATTAAGTGGGTTGTTCGTTACATCTACTCTCGTGCCGATTTGCTGCTCATACCCTCTGAAGCCTTTCGCGAATCCATCTTACGATTAGGCGGAAAACCGAGTAAGGTTCTCTTTCACCCCAACTCGTCAAAGCCTGTGCCCATACAGGGTAAGCTATCAGACAACACTCAACAGCTTGTAAAAAACGTCCGGCAACATTTTTCTATCGTGTACGCCGGAAACATTGGCACCGTGCAATCCTTGGACACTGTGGTGGAAGCAGCTAATTTGCTCAAGGCTCATGGCGATATTCGGTTTTACATTGTGGGAAGTGGAACAATGGCCGCTGAGGTGGCTGAGAAAATCCATCGCATTGGACTTGGTAACGTTCAAATGCCTGGATGGGTGTGTCCCGAGGAAATACAGGCCGTCTATGAAGCGGCGTCCGTCTTGCTTCTTAGCATGAAGGATGACGTCGGAATCGCCCAAACAATTCCTAACAAGCTTCAGGTTTACATGGCGGCGGGGAAGCCCATCATCGTAAGTGGCAACGGAGAACCTGCTCGAGTTTTGACTCAGGCTCGGGCTGGTTTGGTGGCAAATGCCGAAGATCCTCGTGCACTGGCTGAGGCCGTCATTAATCTGCGGAGCCTATCCCCACAACAACGTGCCATGATGGGTGAGAACGGGCTCAAGTGGTTTTCTCGACACTTTGAGATTGGACAGCGAACACAGTCGCTAATTGCCTACCTACATAAAGCGGCGGCAGAGCGCAATCTTTAGTCCACCTGCTGGGCGAGATTAGTGTAACCGTGACAAATCATCGCGAGTACAAACCAAATAGAACGTTGGGGTTGGCCTAGTAAGCAACTTGTATGCCGACTATTGAATTTTTTAAAAAATAATAACTTGTACAAAATAAACAGAAAATAAAGGGAAAAAACAAATGAAAATTTTAGTTTTGGGTGTCTCGGGCATGCTTGGTAATGCAATGTTCCGAATGCTTTCAATGGGTACTCAAAATCAGGTTTTTGGAACCACACGCTCCTCTTCTGTACAGGGCCAGTTTGCCCCTGAAATGGCAAGACAAATTATCTCTGGCGTTGACGTTGAGAATCCTGATTCTTTGTCGCGTGTTTTCTCCGGGGTTAAGCCGCAGGCCGTAATCAACTGCATCGGACTAATCAAACAGTTGGCTGATGCAAACGATCCACTTCAGGCATTACCAATAAACGGAATGCTGCCCCATCGTTTGGCTCGACTCTGCGAACTGGTTGGCGCGCGCTTGATTCACATTAGCACTGATTGTGTGTTCGCCGGAACCAAAGGCAACTATTGTGAGTCTGATCCACCAGATGCCACTGATCTGTATGGGAGATCCAAAAATCTGGGCGAGGTGACTTACCCACACACAATTACGCTGCGCACTTCAATCATTGGACATGAGTTATCCAGTTCGAATGCCTTACTTGGTTGGTTTCTGGCACAGAAAGGTCAGGCTAAGGGGTTCACCAAGGCTGTTTTCTCAGGACTGCCGACTGTTGAACTAGCAAGGGTTGTTCGGGATGTTGTCTTGCCGAGGTCTGAGTTGTCAGGCCTTTTTCATGTCGCCTCGGCACCGATTTCCAAATATGACCTACTAAAGTTGATTGCAGATGTTTATGGCAAGAAGATTGAAATCATTCCAGATGATGCGTTAGTAATTGATCGCTCGCTTAATTCCGAGCGTTTCAAAAATGCAACGGGTTATGTCGCGCCGCCATGGCAGCAGTTGGTCAAGCTAATGTATGAATTCAAGTAAGGGAATATTCGATGTTTGATGATGGCGTTTTGATGATTACAGGTGGCACTGGTTCATTTGGTAATGCAGTACTTAACCGCTTCCTGCATACAGGTGTTCGCGAGATCCGAATCCTCAGTCGTGATGAGAAAAAACAGGAGGATATGCGCATCGCGCTAAACAACGACAAACTGAAATTCTACATCGGCGACGTTCGCGACAAAGACAGCTTGCGCCAAGCCATGAAGGGCGTGAACTACGTATTTCACGCAGCAGCATTGAAGCAGGTGCCGTCTTGCGAGTTCTATCCGATGGAGGCTTTGCGGACCAACGTGATGGGGACAGAAAACGTTCTGAACGCTTCAACGGAAGCAGGTGTTGAGCGTGTGGTGGTGTTGTCCACTGACAAGGCGGTTTACCCAATCAACGCGATGGGTATTTCCAAGGCAATGGCCGAAAAAGTAATGGTTGCCAACGCTCGTTTGCAACGGCCGGGAGAAACGGTTTTTTGTGCCACGCGCTACGGCAACG
>JAIXRD010000082.1 GCA_027485365.1 Cryomorphaceae bacterium
GAATCTGGTGGTTGGTGGATCGCGCAAGCTTTCAGAGTTAACGGTTTCCTATGACGGCCTGAGCAAACGCCATGGCATTAAGATCATCAAGGATAGCGTGGTTAATATTGATGCCGCCAAGCAAACCGTACAATTGGCCTCCGGTAAATCCATGCGCTTTGATAAGGTGGTTCTGTCACCTGGTATTGGCCTGATGATGGACAGCATTCAAGGTTTAGCGCAGGCCAATCAAGCTGGCGTAACTTTACAAGCCTGGAAAGCCGGTCCTGAGACCGTGGCTTTGCACAATCAAATCGCGGCGATGCGCCAAGGTGGCGTATTTGCAATTACCATTCCTGAGGCGCCCTATCGCTGCCCTCCTGGACCGTACGAGCGCGCTTGCCAGGTGGCTTCCTACCTGAAGGCCAATAACCCCACAGGCAAAGTCTTGATTTTGGATGCCAATCAAGATGTAATCTCCAAAGGCGGTCTCTTTAAAAAGGTTTGGGCTGAACAGTACCCTGGCATGATCGAATATCGTCCTAAGCACAATGCCGTCGCAGTCGATGCGAAGACTAAAACCATCAAGTTCGATGTGCAAGACGACGTGAAAGCCGATGTATTAAATATCCTGCCTGCGATGCGTGCCGGAGATATTGCTGTTAAATCTGGGATTGCCAACTCCAACGGGCGCTGGGCTAATGTGAACTACATTAACTTTGAGTCAACAGCAGCGAAGAATGTGCACGTGATTGGTGATGCAATTCAAATTGCGCCGCTCATGCCCAAGTCTGGTCACATGGCTAACTCCCATGCCAAGGTAACAGCGGCAGCTATTGTTGCTGAGCTGAGCGGCTGGGAAGTCAATCCAGCACCGATGCTGACCAACACCTGCTACAGCTTTGTGAATGCCCGCGAAGTAGTACACGTTGCCAGTGTGCACCAGTACGTCGCTGCTGAAAAAACCTTTAAAACCGTTGCAGGTTCGGGCGGCCTATCACCAGGGCCAACTACCCTTGAAGGTGTGTATGCCTGGGGTTGGGCTCGCAATATTTGGGCCGATAGCTTAGCGTAGTAGCATTTTAAACGGCACTACGCCGGACGTAAAAAAGGAGCTTATTCGTAAGCTCCTTTTTTTATTCCGCATTCAATGCCCTAAGATGAAATGGCATTACGCGCATTACGCGCCCGGCGGCGTTTACTAATAACAAAGAATGCTGCAGCCACAATCGGTGCAGCAATGGCCGCGGTAATCTCAGGATAAATCGGCAGGCCCGCTTCTTTGCCGCCTTTAGCCACATAGAACAGAAGACCAACCAAGTAATAGGTCAAAACCAGTACCGATAAGCTATCGACTGTCTCTTGCATACGTAATTGCAGTTTTGCCCGCTTATCCATGCTGGCTAACAAAGCCTGTGTTTGCTCTTCATTCACAAACTCAATTCGTGTGCGTAGGGTTTGGGTTGTTCTGGACACGCGATCCGATAATTCTTTTAAACGGCGTTGGGTCCATAAGCAGGTACCCATAGCAGGCTGAAAGCGCCGATCCATGAACTCAACCAAAGTCTGGATACCTGGAATTGCTTCTTCATGAAGCTCGGCTAGATTTTTATTAACGAGCTGACTGTAGGCTTCTGCAGCGGTAAAGCGCAGACCAAACTCGGAAATCCATTGTTCCGTCTTCGATGCGAGCTGAGAGAGTTCCGCTAAAAATTCACCGTTCTTTTTGAGCTGAATACCCGTGTCCGTTTGCAACAGGGCAATTTCTTTCGACATCTGCGCCAAATCCGACTCGGCGTTACGTAGGGGCAAGGACAGTCCCTTGGCTACTGGGAAGGCGAGCATCGCTGCCATGCGGTAGGTTTCGACTTCTGTAATACGGCGCGCTACCCGGCCCGCTTGACGCGAGCCTAAGGTATTGTGCGGCACGTAATACGAAATAAATCCATCTTCATTTAAGTTGAGGTCAGTCCAAAGCTGCGCCTGCCGATTCGCCATAATGTAGCTGCCCAGCAGCGTATTGCCATTAAAAATAGCAGAGACTTCTTCTGCATCATTAAATAGGCTGCGGTCCTCAAACGCAATATCAATTGCTGCAATCCGCTGGCCGCCCGCCGCCTCAATTGATGGGCAAGCCATTTTGTTTAATACCGCATTGAGGCGATCCAAAATGGCGTGGCGTGTTTGGATGAGGGGCTTATCTACTGGAGTACTTTGCTGAACAATCGCAGCAATGGTCGCAAACTCGCCATGCAGCTCCCACTTAATGATGATGCGCTCAGGAGCAGCAGATAATTCGATCGATCGAAAGAAGTGATCTTGGCTCGCATTGCCTTTGCTTTGAAAGGCTTTAGAGAGGCATTCAATCCAATTGATTTGCAACTGACGTGACTCGGCATCCAGTAAGAATGCCTGCGACAAAATACGTTCTTTCGGCCACTGCGCAACAGGCGGCCTAGAATGCACTTCTTCGTGCAGTACCTGCCGTAAGGGGTGATCATAGGGTTTCATGTTGCGCACATCCCGTTCATGTTCATATTGAATTCTCAAATGATACCGCTAAATTTTGGCCCAAAAGCAGCTTCGGGCGGCAAAATAAGGCAGCCCTATAGAATAGAACTTCATTTGCCCCTCAAGACCCAAAAGCCATATGTCACTTGATCAAGCCTTTAACTCTGAGCAGATAGTCCGCACTCATTTAGCTGCATGCTATCGCCTGTGCGCACTTAATCAGTGGGATGATCTGATTTATACGCATATTTCGGCAACCATTCCAGGGGAGCCCGATCACTATCTGATTAATCCATTTGGGATGCAGTTTGACGAGATTACGGCCTCCAGTTTGCTCAAAGTCAATGTGCAAGGGGAATTACTTCCTGGTCAATCTGGCATGGTGAACCCGACCGGCTTTGCTATTCATGGCGCTATCCACCGGGCTCGGCCTGATGCACATTGCGTTATGCACTTGCATAATACTGCCGGCATCGCCGTCTCCGCTCAGCGCGATGGGCTTTTGCCTTTATCGCAGCACGCCATGCGTTTTATGGGGCACCTCGGCTATCATGATTATGAAGGACTGGCGCTGACGAAATCCGAAGGAGCGCGTTTAGTTTCCAACCTCGGAAGTCATCCTGCCATGCTATTACGCAACCATGGCACGCTCACGGTAGGCCGTACGATTGCGGAAGCGTATGTGGTGATGGCAACCCTCATTAAGGCGTGTGAAATTCAGGTGGCGGCATTAAGTAGCCCCAATCTAATCACGCCCGAGCCCGCAATTATTACAAAGGCAGCAGCCGATCTTCACGATGCTGGCGCAGAAGAAGGTATCTTAGAATGGTCGGCATTGCTGCGAAAATTAGATCGCATCAACCCCAATTACAAAACCTAACTTAAGACGGAGAATGCAATGCCTACATTCAATATTCAAATGTTTGCCGGCCGTACCGTAGAACAAAAACGCCAACTCGTTGCGGAAGTCACTCGTGTTACCTGTGAAACCCTGGGCTGTTCAGCGAGCTCCGTTGACATCATCATCACTGACGTAATAAAAGAGAACTGGGCTACTGATGGCACGCTCTGGTCCGATAAAACATAACGCATCAGAGCGCTTGATCAACTGCCGATGATAAACGCTCTTGAGGTTCAAACTGATAGGGTCGCTCACCCCTTGATAAGCAGTTACGTACGTAATCAATACTGGCTCTTAGGGCGTAGTAGTCACTAGCCATTTTTTTTGGCACCTTAAAAGTTAGTGCCTCTGCTTCTAATTGATTAACCTTATTAATGTATGCATCGCATTGGCCGGCATCAAACCCAGTCGCTAGCTCTTGCTCAAAAGCCCACAGGGCTCCATATATTTTATTAATCCGCATCTGCACGCGCTTGTATCGGTAATTGGGTAACGCAGACAGGATTGGATAGGCAAATGCTAAAAATGGAACAATCAAGATGAACATGCGATGCACAAATTCAGCCAGCCAAAATGGCAGGTAATTCATGATGGGTGGTACGCCGCTCTTTTGAAAACGCGAGGCCACTTCACTCTCTGGAAATGCGGAATGATTAAACAAAGGAAACTCCCCGCGTTTAGCAAAGAAAGTTTGCTTACCATTGATTGCTTCAGCTGCCTCTAAAAATAGGTACTGCAGGGCAGGATGCATTCGGTCATCGACCAATAGCTGCGTAGTGGTGGTTAACAACTGGATGGGCTCTGGCGGAAAATCACGTACCAAGCTGAATCCGGCCATTGGTACCGTCAGAATTTCGAGGTAAGGCAGTATGCGGGTATAGGCTTCGGCACGGCCAAAGCCAATTAAATTCAACCCAGGTTCACTAAGTAATTTTTGAACATTGGGGGACTCGAGTTGATCAACCAAAAAAATCACATCAATCTCACCGCGTAATAACGCATTGACTCCATCGGTCGATGGTAGCGTCAGAAATTGAGGGATATATTGCTCCAAACCAGCCGCTTTCAAAATATGAAGTGCCTGACTATGGGTTCCGCTCCCCACCTCCCCGATCGAGGTTTTCATGCTCAAGAGTTTTTTTAAACGTTCGCCCTGAAAATGAAACTTGGAAATCTCCAGATCCGACCCTCGGTAGAAGAACCAAATCGGCTCATAGGCAACGCTGCCCAGCGATAAAATACCGGCTATACCAGTTGGGTTATAAATGCCTGCTTGGACAAACGCCGCCTGAACCGGATCTTTTCGATCGCTCAGCCGCGCGATGTTTTCTTGGGCGCCGCGAGATGAAACCAGCTCTATAGTGATGCCTTTTTTGGCAAAATAGTCGACGTATTTTTTAGCCAACATCTGATAGGAACCGCCATCCGAGCCAGTTGCCATTAAGATCCGTTTTGGCGGAGGAGGATCTGCCAACCACCATACCAGCATTAATCCAGCGAATAGCAACAATAGCAAAGGCCAAGTTTCACGCAAAAACTGAATGAAACTGACTCGCCGCTCTTGTATAGCCTCAAGTACCCCCAGTGCGGTATCTTTTACATCTTCTTTTACGCTACTCATTAAAAGCCAATGTGATCATGATTTATATACCAATCATATTCTTTTTGGAACGCCCTCTTCATCTTTTTAAGCAGTCCAAGCGAATCGGGTGATTGCCCCATGAAAAAGGGATGCATTAGCACCCCTTCTTATCCATACTGCGTCTGGCGTTTTAATCCAATTTAATCTTCGTCTTTTCAATTACCCTTTTCCAGCGATCAATGTCTGCAAAATACAGTTCACTAAATTGAGCTTGATTCAGGGGAGCGATTTGTACGCCCGCCTTCACAAAACGCTCCTTAAGTTCAGGCGACTCCATTATTTTTAAAGTGGAGGCACTCAATTGATTAATAATCGCCCGTGGGGTACCAGCTGGAGCAAAAATTCCCTGCCAGAGGGTATGCTCATAACCAACTACGCCTGATTCAACAATGGTTGGTAGTTCAGGCGCCCCAGGAAAGCGCTGCTTACTGGTAACTGCCAATGCCCTCACTCGATCGCCTTTGTACAGGGGTAAGCCAACCGGCATGCCCGCAAAGTAGAAATCAATTTGCCCACCAACCACGTCGGTTGCTGCTGGCGAACCTCCTTTATATGGAACATGGATTGCTTGTAGTCCTGTCAGTGATAAAAATAGCTCTCCCGCCATGTGGTCGGAATTACCAATTCCGGATGAGGCAAAACTTAATTGCCCGGGCTTTGCCTTCAGCATCGCAATTAAATCTGCTACTGACTTTGCTGGTGAATTGGTGTTAACAATCAATATGTGCGGCGTAGCGGCCACTCCTACAACTGGTATGCGGTCTTTACTGCCATTAAAGGGTAGTTTTGGATTTGTAGCCACATTAATAGCAAGCCCATTTTGAGCAAATAAAATGGTGTAACCATCGGGATTGCTCTTGGCAACTGCATCCGCAGCAATACTGCCAGCTGCGCCGCCTCTGTTCTCAACAATAATGGGCTGCTTGAGCGCAATACTGAGGTCATTTGCGATCATTCGGCCCACGATATCCGTTGAACTACCTGGGGCATAGCCAATCATCATTTTGATTGGCTTATCTGGGTAGATTGAGGCCACTGCACTGGTTGCAGCCCCACTCACCACCATTGCCGCAGCAATTAGCTTACAAATTAACCGCGTTCTTAAGGTCATCTTTATCTCCGTATTGTAGTAATAACGCTCTTGGTTTACAGGTTTAAAACAGGTACGCCACATTCAACTGCACATGCATTTAATGCTTTAAGTAACTCACTTGAAATGGGGATGCCATCACGCTGGCGTGTTGAAATTGATGTATCCGCGCCCTCTCCGGGAATCCGAATGCGATCAACCCCAGGCAGGGTGTTGGAGTCTTGAATGTCCCGAACTACGGCATACACCCGCTCAATAAAAAGAGCGCGCTCACCAAATGCATCTGGATCGACTGCAATTAATGCCTGGCCCGTGTTCGTAACACCATCGTGGCATGCATTAAAGTCAATCGTCTCTTTTCCAACCGCTGCTCCGTTTAAGGTTCCAGCAAGAAGGCTAATCATCAAAGCCAAACCGTAGCCTTTGTAGTCACCAATCGGGAGCAAGGACCCCTCCCCTGCGCGCGCTGGATCTAATATTGGCTTACCGGAACGATCAATCATCCAGCCCTCAGGAATAGCCTCACCACGCTGTGCCGCCAACTTTACCTTGCCATAGGCAGCAACCGTAGTAGCCATATCCAGCAAAACAATCGGCTGGCCTTTTTGCGTTGGCACTGCAATTGCAATCGGATTGGTGGAAAGCAATAAATCGGTGCCGCCCCAAGGAGCCATATGGTTTGCATTGCCAACCGCCATATAAATGCCAACCAGTCCACGCTCCGCCAACATTCGAACATAGACCGAGGCAGCCCCAGAATGATTTCCGTGATGGCTGCCTATCCAACATACCCCGTGCTCACGGGATTTTTTAGTAGCTAGCTCAACGACCTGATTCATCACTAGATGTCCAAGCCCATTGTCACCATTGATTAGTGCAGTAGCACCACGCTCGCGCTCTACCCGAATATGTGGATGCAGATTAATACCGCCCGCCTTAATCCGCTTAACATACGCAGGCAGCCTAAAAATGCCATGTCCATCAGCTCCAGCTAGGTCAGACTGCACCATCAGATGGGCCACAGTCTTCGCATCCAATGGCGGAACGCCATTCGAAATGAAAACGTCTGCAATGAATTGCGCGGCCTGATGAATTGGTAAATGGCTAAGATTGGTCATCGTACTTTATTGGTTTGCCGGGGTATTACGCAATTCCATGCTGTAAATGTATCTACCTTCGGGGTGATAGGTAACGGTAGCCTCAAACAATTTTCCACTGGCATCAAAATAGCGCCTTGTAATAACCAAACAAGCAGAGCCAATATCGACATTCAATGCATCTGCATACTTTTGGTCTGCGCGCGCCGCATAGACATCTACCTCGGCGCGATCAATCTTTAGTGCAAAGCGCCGCTCAATTTGCTCAAAAACCATTAATTGCGAGTGCTCTGGGTCGGTAGTGACATCAGCAAACTGGGGCAAGATATAAATATCAGTCCAAGCAATTGCTTGATTTGAATCTTGGTTCTTTCGAACGCCGCCAATGTGATACCACGAAGATCCAATCGGAGCATCTAAGACTTTTGCCAGCGCCTCATCGCACTCGATATACTCTTCGATTATATTCACCCGATACGTATCTTTCGGATACCGCAAAATATCGGCCGGGGAATTGAAAGATTGCGTGAAGCGTCGCGGCGATAACCTTGAAATGACCTGTGTGGCAGCGCCCTGCTGCCTTAGGATTAAGCCATCCCGCTCTAAATTACTCAGGGCATGTCGCAATGTGTGCCTGCTGGCATTAAACAGTGTACACAACTTGCTTTCCGACGGAAGGTTGGATCCAACGGCCCAATACCCCTCACGAATGCGCTCAGAAAGTGCATTCGCGAGTGCCTGGTAAAGAGGAATGGTTGCAGTCAAATTAAGA
>JAIXRD010000344.1 GCA_027485365.1 Cryomorphaceae bacterium
CATGTATACAGGGTATTTATTCGACGCTTTAAAATTCGAAGGATATATAATAGAAACATTCAGTGCGGTACCATTTACCATAACAGTCTGGTATGTTTTATTACTTAAATTTAAGGTAGATAGCATAGTATTCAAGGCAGAATTATCCTCCATAACTTTTACCAAGGAACCATCTCCGTTATACAAGCTGTGTACAGGAGGGGTATTTCCATTTGAATAGGAACCCACAAAATACTTCATGCCTTGTGTAAAAGAAGCATCCATCCACCCTTCAAATGGTGAAAGTATTTTTACCTCTTTCGTTTGAACATTAATTTGACAGAGCACTTTAGAAACCCCAAACTGATGGGATCGTGTGAAGTAAAAATGTGTACCATCTTGGCTCACGCCGTATGAATCAATCAAGTCTAATTCACCGTCAGTAATTGAACTTAGCTTGCCCGAATAATCCAAGGAATACAATTGATTATACCCTGATTTTTCCGAAGTGAAGTAAAACCCATTACCGTTGGGCATAAAATGCAAGGATTCATTCACATCGACATAGGTGTTACTGCAGTCTGTAAAGAGAATGCTATGGTTTGGTTTTTTTCCCGCAGTAAAATCTACCATGTGATAACGCAAGCTGTCTTGGTGTCGATTCATCGTCTGTAATAAGAGTCGATTGGAAACGTTGGACCATTGAATTCTGGGGATATATTCATAGTTCCCTAAGTTGATTGGGTTGATTTTAGTTGGCTTAGAAACGGCTACCCAATGCGCAGTGACTACGGAATTATCTTCACCCGCTTTTGGGTATTTATACTCGAATCTATCGGGATATAATTCACCATACATATCAATACCAAATTCTTTTACACGTTTCTCGACAAACTTTAAAAATGCAATATACTTTGAGTCTGGAGACCAACTGTAAGCTTTAGTAATAGAAAACTCTTCCTCGTATACCCAATCGGTGGTTCCATTAATCACTTTGTTACGTTTTCCATCGGTGGTTAGTTTAGTTACCTTACCCGAAACCAACTCCTTTATGAATAAATCATTTCCATGAATAAAGGAAACCTTTGTTCCATCTGGAGAATATTCAGCTAAGGTTTGTGGACTATGCTCCTCAGACAAGGATTCCAGTCCCTTGGTGTCCAAATCATATAAATAATACACGGCATTGTAGCTTCTTCTATAAATCGGGCTAATAGAAGTCATTATAAGTACTTTACGTTCCGATTTATCAAAGCTGTAATCCTCAATACTTAGCGGTTTTCCTTGATATGTTAAGTTTTTTGCGTCTATGAGAACACTTGGAGCCTCGTTTGACTTAGAAATATAGGCAAGTACTAAATTACCTTGATCATCCAATTGTGTGTACCGATCGCCGTCTTGCAACGAATTGAATCCATCCACTCCTTGCGTACGGTATTCATATTTTTTCCAGATTTTTTCAACGTTGATTTCCTGAGCAAAAAAGGCGTTAAACACCAATAATACTAGGGTTGTATGTATGTATTTCATGCATTTGATTTGACGCGAATTTAGCATATTTCATCTGATTGTTGAAATTAACACAATGGTAACCTTGAAGACCTAGGGAATATTCAAAAAAACGCTCTATTTTTGTTCAATAAAATTGAATGTATGAAACAACTATTTACCTTAATTGCTCTTACTGTCGCAACTTTATCGTTTAGTCAGACGAATTGTGCTGATTTATTCATTTCAGAATATGTAGAAGGTTGGTCGAATAATAAGGCCCTTGAAATCTATAATCCAACCAACCAGGCGATTAACCTAAACGGGTATTTCGTAGTTCGTTATTCTAACGGTTCTAGTACTGCAACTGTTGCGAATGCAGTTCAATTAACGGGAACGGTACAAGCGCATGATGTTTATGTTGCTGTGTTAGAGAAATTAGATACTGCTGGCACAGGACAAGAAGCGCCAGTCTGGGATTCACTACAAGTTCGTGCAGATGGTTTCTACTGCCCAGTTTACAATACTTCTAATGCATTTTATTGGAACGGCAATGATGCGGTTGTTTTGGCGAAAGGAACACTGCCTGCGAATGCTGCTACGGTAATCAGTCCAGCAAATGTACCTGGATTTGCGTTGGTTGATATTTTTGCTAAAATCGGAGAGAATCCTGCGAACCAAACTGGATCTTCGGCAGGAAACGATGGAGCATGGGCGACAACATTTCCATTCAACAACGGTCAAGGTGTTTTAGTAACTAAAGATCATTCTATGATTCGTAAGGCAAGTGTACAAAAAGGTGTTACTACCCAAGTTGCGTTCTTTGATCCTTTGTTAGAGTGGGATACAATTCCTGCGGTAATTGTTCGATTAGATCAGAATGGCAATCCTGTGATAGGTGGAAGTGGAAACCCAATCTTAGACGGTAATTGGAATTCCTTAGGAACACACGAATGTCAATGTAATCCAGCATCGGTTAACGACATGGATGAGTTGGCTTATTCTATTTATCCAAACCCATCTTCTGGTACACTTTACATTAAGAATGCCACTAACATTAAGCGTTTTCAAGTTATGAATGCCTTTGGGCAAGTAATTTCTACTAAGGAAATAAATAACCAAGACTTGGTAGTATTTCAAATTGAAGCATCTCGCGGTGTGTATTTCGTAAACATTACCACTAAAGACGGTAAATCAGAGATTCGAAAAGTAATCATTCGATAAGTTAATTCCCGCTTCGGCGGGATTTTTTTTCCTATGAAACGTTCATTCTTACTTAGCCTATTTTTAGGGCTCTTTTGTTCAATATCCTATGGACAAACCGGCAAAGCCCGCATAATTGGAAAAATCACTGAAGGTTCTTCAAGCCAAACTGTTAGTGGAGCAAAAATTGAATTAAAATCTCTTAGCAGCGGTACCGTAGTTAATCGTGTTCTATCTGAATCCAACGGTTCATATGAATTTAAGGACGTTCCTTTCGGAAATTATCGATTTACGGTAACTCTTATCTCTTTTGATACCATTGTAAAAGATGTGAAAATTTTCAAAACCGAACATGTGGTAAACCTGAGCATGTCTGGAAGCTTAGAATTTGATGAAGTTCGAGTGATTGGTAATGTGGTAAAAGACGGACCTGTTCCGATTGCTGTAACCAAGATAAGTACACAAAAAATTCAGGAGGAGTTGGGATCGAGAGATTTACCGATGTTGCTAAACGGAACTGCAGGTGTCTATGCTACGCAATCCGGAGGTGGAGACGGTGATGCTCGAATCAATGTGCGTGGGTTTGACCAACGGAATGTTGGGGTAATGATTGACGGCGTTCCTGTGAATGATATGGAAAACGGATGGGTTTATTGGTCCAATTGGTTTGGCTTGGATGCGATTACCGCGACGATGCAAGTACAACGGGGATTAGGGGCTACCAAAATTGCCATGCCATCAATTGGTGGAACCATTAACATTATCACGCAAGGTATTGGAAACAAGAAAGGAGGAAGCCTAAAACAAGAATACGGAACCGGAAACTTGATGCGCACCTCGATTGCCTATAATACAGGAATTCTCAAAGGAGGCTGGGGACTCACCGCGGCGGCAAGCTACAAACAAGCAACTGGTTGGGTAGATGGTACTCCAAGTCAAGGTTTTTTTGGATATTTAAAAGTATCTAAACAATTTGAAAAGCATTTGGTAACTCTTTCCGGTTTCTCGGCGCCACAGCAACACGGACAACGTTCATTTCGTCAGCCCATTCAATATTGGAGTGAAGATCAAGCGAAGCAACTTGGGGTAGATATCGACACCAATGCCTTCATGACGGATCTTGGGCTTCGCTACAACCAGCATTGGGGATATCGTACCGTAGATGGCAAGAAGGAAGTAATGAGTGAGCGTTTGAACTATTACAATAAACCACAAATCACACTAAAGGATTTTTGGAAAGTAAGTAAGAAATTATCCATTTCAAATCTGGCTTACCTATCCATTGGACGCGGAGGAGGTACAGCCCTGTACAATTCTTCAGCAATAATAAGGGATTCAAACATGAATATCGATTGGGATCAGATGGTTGAGGCGAATAAGGTGAACCCGCTCTTTGGGACACCGAATATTGATGCCCAATATTCACCAACGGAAATTAAGAGTTCTCAAATCTTACTTGCTAGTGTAAATAATCACTTTTGGGTTGGTTATTTAGGTCAGGTGAATTACGAAATAAAAAAAGGATTCGAGATTTCAGGTGGTCTAGATGCTAGATATTACCGTGGTTCACATTATCAAGAAGTTAAAGATTTAATCGGCGGCGATTATTATATCGATTTATCCGATAAAAATGCGGCGAGTCCAATGAAGCGCGTTGGCGATAAAATCGCTAAGAATTTATTTAATTCAAACCGCGACGGATTAGTTTCGTGGTTGGGTGCTTTTTCGCAAGTTTCCTATGAGACCAAAACCGTAAGTGCCTTTGTAAATATTACAGGAATCGGCAATGGGTATCGGGGAATCGATTACTTTCAAAAACGCGAACTGAATCTTGGGGATACCATTTTGCAATTTGGGTATGGCGACACCTTAACATATAATGGTCAAACATACCACAGCTATTCGGAAGGCGTAGACTACGTAAAAACACCATGGAAATTCATCCCAGGATTTACATTTAAAACGGGAGCAAGCATCAAGTTGAGTGAATTTGCAAGCGTTTTTATGAACATTGGTTACTTGAACCGAACGCCGATGTATTCCAACGTTATTGATAATAATTACAACAAGTTTTTTGGTGTGGTAAACAATGAAAAGATTCTTGCATTAGAGCAAGGGTTCTCTTATGCATCTAAAACATTTGGTGTGAATGTAAACGTATACGCAACGAATTGGAAAAACAAACCTTTCCCTTATGGAGTAGCTGTTCCAGATCCAAATGATCCAAGTGAAAACATTTACGTAAACATTAACGGCATGGATGCCATGCACGTTGGCGGTGAAATTGATGTGGCTTGGGAAATCTCAAAGAAACTTTCTGCTGAATTTATGTTCTCGATGGGTGATTGGTTTTGGAATTCCAGTAAAACTATTGTCATTCCGCAATACGATTCATTGGAATATACCTTTGATGCCAAAGGCGTTCATGTGGGAGATGCCGCACAAACGGCCTTGTCCGCAACCCTTCGATACGAACCCATTAAAAACTTGTATTTCAAGGGGCAAATTCAATATTTCGACCGGTATTATTCGGACTTTAATCCCTTCTCCCTGCAAGGTGCAAACGGTGGAAGAGAATCTTGGATGATGCCATCATACACCTTGGTTAATTTATATGCCGGGTATCGATTCAAACTCAAAGAAGATGCACTTGTGCTTTCTGGGAATGTAATCAACCTGCTGAACAAAGCCTTTATCTCGGATGCTTCGAACAACATGAACGGAAGTAACCAAAATTTTGATGCAACCTCATCCGCTGTGATGTTTGGTCAAGGGTTGCGATTTAATGTATCTTTGTCTTATCAATTCTAATTATGAAGAAAATCTTTACCCTCGTTGCGGCAATATGCACCTTAACCCTTGGCGCACAAACCATTCAGCAAGTTCGAAACATGTCTATCGGTGCCACGGTAACTGTAAAAGGAGTGGTCTCTAATGGTACAGAGCTTGGTTCAATTCGTTACTTACAAGATGGAACTGCAGGTATTGCAATTTATGGAAACACGCTTTCAAGTCTAACTACAGGAGATTCTGTAACTGCTACGGGTGTATTATTTGACTTCAGCGGCTTGTTAGAACTATCGCCAACCACTAGCTTTACTGACCATGGACCTGTTACTCCAAATGTACCTCAAGTAATTCCGATTACAAGCGCAGGAGAAGCCCTTGAATCGCAGCTGGTTCGAATTGAAAATGTAACGTTTGTTCAAAGTGGAAACTTTGCCGCTGGAAACAGTACCGTGCAAATAACCAACGGAGCCAATACGTTGGATGTTCGTATTAACGGGTCCACCAACATCGACGGAAGTGCCATACCGGCAGGACCAGTTACCATCATCGGTTTAATGGGACAATTTAATGCGAATTATCAACTTGTTCCAAGAAGTACCTCAGATATTATCCCTTATGTTGCTCCGCTAACAGAAATCAACGTAAAAATCAATGGTACCACTGCATTAAATAATACCACCTACGTAATTGGAAATACTGCAAACAACACCATTACTATAGAAAATTC
>JAIXRD010000135.1 GCA_027485365.1 Cryomorphaceae bacterium
AATGATGCAATTTATTTCCCAATCGCTCATAAATATACGGCGCATGCTGATGTTGTACTAGTCCACTGATTAAGCGATTAAACTCAGAAATTCGAATAAAATGTTCGTTTTCTCGAATCACATCCATTTCCTTGGCTACATATTGAAGCAATGCAAGATTATAAAATGTTTCCCGGTAGAATTTTAGCTTTACAAAGGATTCATTCTGTTCGTTATAAAAGTCTATCAAGTCGCTAAGAGCGATTGTTAATTCCGTTGAAAAAATGCCTTCATATTTACCTTCATTCAATAATTTTATAACCGTATCCGTAAGTAAGCCCTTCTCTGGCCATTGAACCAAAGAACCCAGGCGACGGATTGGATTAGATGTTTTACTTTTTTGTGGTAATTGTGCGTCTTCAAGTCCAGATTCTTCAAATAATCTACTAACGTTTGCCCCTTGTCTAATCAAATCCGCTAAGAGGGCATCCTGACGGTGCGCAGCCTCTTGTAATTCTGTTTCATGGTAGTCTTGCTCAAGTAAGGATTCTACCAACTCTATATACCGTTCTTTGGAAAGTATTCCGCAAAAATCAATTAATTGACTTCTAAAATTCCAGTTTGTCTCTTCGTCTAAGTTCTTTTTCGTGTAATTTTCAACCAATTGCGTTAATGCTTGATTTTCTGCTGTGCCTACCTTGGCAAGGATTGAATCAATTACTTTTTCTAAAATGTCAGACTCATTCAGAATTACCTCGAATTCTTGCGGTAAATTCAAATCACGATTAAAAGATCGGATTAACCGAAGATTGAATTTATCAATCGTAGAGATCAAAAAATCTTCATACCCGTGAAGAATCTCCGACAATATTTCACTGGCTTTTGTAGGGAAAGAATGAACAGGCATTCCTGTGGATTCTGAGATTTTTTCCATCAAACGTAAGGTGCCTTCATTCCCCTCTTTATACGTTGAAATGTCATGAAGTGCATCCAAGATTCGCTCTTTCATTTCATACGCCGCCTTGTTTGTAAAGGTCATTGCGACTAAATGACGGTATTTCCCAGCACCGCCCTGTGCGTCAAAAAGTAAGCTTAAATATTCCAGCACTAAGCGATAGGTTTTACCGCTTCCTGCCGATGCATTTAAAACAAGTAATGGGTGGGTATTTTGACTCGAAATTTCCAATGGTAAAAATTTAAATGAATTCGATAAAATTAAGGTCTAATGACGTAAATTTGTTACGTGGTACGAAACTTTTTTTATTTCATAATCTTTGGGTTGCTTTTTTCTTGTAAGCCTGATGAAGTCACGCCCCCGCCTACGCCTGCAGAAACGGCTAGAATTACGGTAAATCCAAGCTTTGGCGCTTCACCCCTTATGTTGGACTCCATTTATCAAGGCCCCAATGGAATTCGTATCAAAGTTTCTGACATCAAGTTCTTTACTACGTTGATGTCCAACCAAAATAACACCTTCGCGGAAGTGGCATATTTCGACTATCGCGAGAAGGGAACACTATTAATTGAACAAACGCTTGATTATACGAAATTCTCATCCCTTGACTTTGTGTTGGGCGTGGATACCTCATTTAATCACGATGATCCCTCTGCGTTTCCCAATAATAGCCCTTTAAACATAATGAATGCAGGAACCATGCATTGGGGCTGGAACAGCGGTTATATATTTATTAGTGTAGAAGGAAAGGCCGATACCTTAGCCGATGGAATTGACAACTTTGATTTAAGTTACAGCTATCACATCGGAACTGACCTCTATCAGCAAGCCATGAGCTTCTCCAATTTAACCTGGGTTAAAACGGCGGCACACCAACATACTTTGGCGTTTAATCTAGATATGGAGTCGTTCTTTTTCAATCCATCCCAACCGATTGATATACCGAATGAGCCTTTTACTCACTCGGGTGCTGGACTAAGTGCCCTTACACAAAAAGTTGCCCTTAACTTCAAGAATGCACTTCAAGCGCAATGATTCGGCTCTTATTCATTTTACTTGGACTATGTATTGTAAGCTCCTGCGGAAAGGATAAGGTAGGGTATAAACCCACGCCATATCAGCTAAATATCCCAGCGCACTTCCCGGATATGAATATTCCTGCAGATAATCCAATGACCGTTGAAGGCGTGGAGTTGGGAAGGTATTTGTTCTATGAAAAACGGCTGAGTGGAAATGATCAAATGAGTTGTGGTACCTGCCATACGCCGTATACTTCGTTTTCAGATTCCGCGAAATACTCTACGGGTATTGACGGCATTAAAGGAAATCGAAATGCGATGGCCTTGATTAATTTAGGTTGGGATTCTTTTTTCTTTTGGGATGGAAGAGCAACATCCTTAGAACAACAAATTTTGGAACCTGTTCCTAATCCAATTGAAATGCACTTGTCGTGGAAAGATGCCATTTCAAAGCTTAAAAAGGACACCTACTACCGCAATCAATTTTACAAAGCATTCGGTGTAGAAGATTTTGATTCTACCCACGCCGCTAAAGCGATTGCGCAGTTCATTCGCACCATGATTTCTGGCAGTAGTAAGTTTGATGTCATGTATAAAATTGAAAACAATAAACCCCTGAGTGCCTCCGAACAAGCCGTGATTATTGATCCGGAAGAATGGGCCGGGTACGATTTATTTAAAAGCCTCAACGGCGCGGATTGTTTTCATTGCCATAACGGGCCTTTAATGCGGGTTGCTAAGTTTAGTAACAATGGGTTGGATGGAATTTTTTCCGACCTCGGTCGAGGCGCCGTAACAAACAATCCAAACGACCATGGGAAATTTAAAGTGCCCACCCTACGGAACATTGCACTTTCTGCACCCTACATGCATGATGGACGGTTTAAGAACTTAGATGAGGTGATTGAGCACTATTCCTCAGGGATTCATACCTCGCCAACCATTGATCCGCTCATTGAGTTTTCTAGTCAAGGAGGAGTCCAATTGGATGCCCAAGAAAAGTATTTATTGAAAAGGTTTTTAATGACCTTAACGGATAACACATTTATAAATAATCCAGACTTTCAAGACCCAAATTAATGATTGATAAACTTACCACGGAAGATAAAGCCCTTAAGATCAATTTAACGAAAGACATCTATGGGTGTTTTGCTGAGATCGGTGCCGGACAGGAAGTCGCGGCGAATTTCTTTAAAGCAGGTGGAAGCTCAGGTACTATTGCTTTTACGCATTCTGCTTATGACATGAAGGTTTCAGACGCGATGTATGGCGTGGCCAAACGCTATGTGTGTGAAGAACGCTTACTTACCATGCTTGGCGCGGAGTGCGACCAACTCATGAAAATATTGCCACAAAAGAACAAAGAATCTCGCTTCTTTGCCTTTTGTAATACCGTGGAATCTTTGAATTATCATAAAACTAACCAAGGACAAGGTTGGGTTGGTATTCGCTTTCAAACGACCATTGGTGGACCTTTCAATGAGATTATTCTTCACGTAAAGATGCATGATATCTCGAATAAAGCCCAGCAAGAAGCGCTAGGGATTTTAGGAGTTAACCTGATTTACGGTGCGTTTTTTCAAGCCAAAGATCACGAAGAATTTGTGAATTCCTTGGTTTCTCGTTTGCCGCGTGAACGCATGGAAATTGACATGCTTCGTTTTACCGGACCTGATTTCGAAGACATCGATAACCGCATGATTGCTTTAAGTTTGGTGCGCAAAGGAATTACCGATGCCACCATGTTCGATTTAGCAAAAAATGTACTCCAGCCCGCCACGGCTTTATACAAGAAAAACATTCTGTTGATGCGCGGACGTTTTCGTCCGGTGACCAATGTGCATGTGGATATGATTGAGAATGGTAAAGTTTGTTTTCTTGAAGATCCGCGGGTAAAACACACCAACGTTGAAGTCATCTTTGAATTAACCTTAAAAGACCTTACGGCAGATGGTAAAATTTCAGATAAAGATTTTCTGGACCGTGCCGAATTATTGAGCTCTTTGGGATATACCGTAATGATTTCGAATTACTTGAAACATTATAAAATGGTAGAATACTTATCTGCCATTGCGAAAGGACAATTCATGGGGGTGATTCTTGGGGTATATAATTTGAGTACCATTTTCGATGAACGATATTACGATAACCTGCCAGGGGGCTTACTTGAAGCCTTCGGAAGAGGTTTTGGTCATAATGTGAAATTGTATGTTTACCCCGCCATTGATGTAGAATCTGGTGCATTATTAGACATGTACAACATGGAACTGCCTGCGCATTTGAAGGGCTTGATGGACTACATGGTACAAAATGATAAAATCGCACCAATTAAACATTTTAACGACAAGAACTTACACATCATGTCGGATGATGTCTTAAGTAAAATCAAAGGGGGAGCTAAACATTGGGAAGATGACGTTCCCTATGAGGCCGCACAAGCCATTAAGTTTTTCGAATTATTTGGCTATAGTAAAGCGTAGCAATGCCGCACATTAAAAACGCGCTTATCAGATATCGCATCATCGACCGAATGATTCGAAATCCCTATAAGACTTACCCGAGTAAAAGCGATTTAAGAGAGGCCTGCGAGGAATCCTTGTTCGGTTCTACCTATGGTGATCACATTTGTGATTCAACCATTGAAAAAGACTTGTTTGCCATGCGCATGGAGCATGACGCTCCGATCAAATATAGCCGCAAACATGAAGGGTATTATTATGAAGACCCAGACTATACCATCAATGATATTCCGCTTTCAGAGGACGAGTTAGAGTCGATTCGCTTCGCGGTTCAAACCCTTCAACAGTTTCAAGAAGTCCCTTATTTCAAAGAATTTGGTAGTGCGATTGATAAAATTGCGACGCGCGTTGCCGTGGCAGGAACGGAAGGAAATGAAACATCAGCATTCATCGGCTTTGAAACGGCGTATTCCTCGATTGGGAATCAATGGTTACCCTTGCTGCTCACCGCCATTCAAGAAAAGAAAACGTGCCACTTCACCTATGCCTCGTTTAAATCCGGGATTGCAAAAGAACGGAACGTGCTCCCTGTATACCTAAAGGAATATAGAAACCGTTGGTATCTTATTTCGTTCGACCTGGAAAAATCAGATTGGATTACCTATGCCTTGGAGCGCATGGATGGCTTAGTGGTTAACGAGGCACAACACCTACTCAAGGAAGCATTTAATCCCAGTTCCTTTTTTGCAGAAACCATCGGAATCACTACCGAAAAAAAAGCCGCTGAACGCATAGAGCTGCGAGTAAATGACATCGCATCGAAATATATTGAATCCCAACCGCTGCATTCCTCGCAAGAAAAAATCGGAACAAACCAGTTTGTGTTAACTGTGCAAATCAACGAGGAATTGATTCGTACTTTGCTCGGATTTATGGGGGAGTTACAGATTATCAGTCCAGCGCATTTAGTTCAAACATGGAATGAACGCATTCAAAAACAATTAAGCATAGAAACACATGGAAATATCCTTTGAAATTAACCAAGGCATCGCTTGGATCAAGTTAAACCGACCGGAAGTATATAACGCATTTAATCGAAGCATGGCTTTGCAAATGCAAGCGGCCTTGGATGAAGCTGCACAAGATGAAGCGGTGCGTGTTGTGGTAATAACCGGCAATGGAAAGGCGTTTAGCGCGGGTCAAGATCTTGGGGAAGCGGTTGCGCCCGATGGTCCCGGTTTAGAACGAATTCTTTCTGAACATTATAATCCCATCATTAAAAAAATCAGTGCGCTTGCTAAACCGGTAATAGCCCTAGTTAATGGCGTTGCTGCAGGGGCAGGGGCAAACATCGCTTTGGCGTGTGATATTGTTTTGGCACATGAACAGGCCAGTTTCATTCAAGCCTTTTCGAAAATTGGCTTAATACCCGACTCGGGGGGTACGTATTTGCTCCCACGCTTGATCGGTTCGCAAAAAGCCTTAGCCTTAATGATGACTGGCGATAAAGTGAGCGCTCTAGAAGCGGAACGCATGAATATGATTTACAAGGCCGTACCGGCCGCGGATTATGATCAGGTAACCAATGCCTTCATTTCCAACCTGGCAAGCATGCCGACAAAGGCCTTGGCCTTAACCAAGCAGGCGGTTCAGTTGAGTTGGTTTCAATCCATGGATGAACAATTAGAGACGGAATTAAATTTACAGGTTGAGGCCGGAAATACCGCTGATTTTAAAGAAGGGGTCCAGGCTTTCTTAGAGAAACGAAAACCAAATTTTACAGGAAAATAATGGCAAAACGAATTTTTGTAGTAGGTGCAGGCACCATGGGTGCAGGTATTGCCCAGTTAGCTGCGCAAAAAGGATTTGAAACGTGGTTGTACGATTTATCGGGGGACCAACTGAGTAAAGCGCAGGCAGGAATCAATAAATCCTTAACTACCTTGGTGGAAAAAGGTAAAATTGATGAACGCACACATCACAGCATCAACGCGCGCTTACATTTTGTTCAATCGCTTGATGAGGCCCGTTTGGCAGATTTAGTAATTGAAGCCATCGTTGAAAATTTAGGCATAAAACATCAAGTGTTCCAATCCCTAGAACAGGTGGTATCCGCTCACTGTATCTTGGCTTCCAACACCTCCTCCTTATCGATTGCTTCCATTTCAAGCGCCTTAACTTCGCCTGCACGGTTTTTAGGGATCCACTTTTTTAATCCCGCAACCCTCATGCCCTTGGTGGAGGTGATTCCAAGCGTGCTTACTTCACCTGAAGTAGTGCTCCAGGCGGAAGAAATTATTGCTGCTATGGGAAAAACGGTGGCGGTTTGTAAGGATACCCCAGGATTTATCGTGAACCGAGTGGCTCGACCGTTTTATGGGGAAGCCCTACGAATGTATGAGGAAGGAATCTCTGATTTTGCTACCATTGATTACGCAATGACGTCCATTGGTGGCTTTAAGATGGGGCCCTTTGAATTGATGGATTACATTGGAAATGATGTAAACTATACGGTCACTGAAACCGTCTTTGAAGCGTTCTATTTCGATCCACGGTTTAAACCTTCCTTTACCCAAAAACGATTAAAAGAAGCCGGCTTGTTCGGTAGAAAAACAGGCCGAGGATTTTATGATTATTCCACAGATCGCCCCGAACCTAACAGGGATGAAGCCTTACTTCAACAAATTTTTAATCGCATTATTGCTATGCTCATTAATGAAGCCTATGATGCCGTATTGATGCAAGTAGCTTCACCAAACGACATTGACCTGGCGATGATGAAGGGAGTAAATTATCCAAAAGGACTCTTGGCTTGGGCAGAAGAAATTAGTCCTTCCGCGGTCTTATCCCAATTAAATGCACTGCATGAGCGCTATGGGGAAGACCGATATCGGCCGAATGCGCTCTTGAAGGATCGCGTAACTGCAGGCAAACCGCTTTGGTAAGCCCTTAAAAATTCGATGGAATTCCCTATTTTTGCACAAAACAATACTTAAATGGCATATTTATTTACTTCAGAGTCGGTGTCAGAAGGGCACCCAGATAAAGTAGCAGACCAAATTTCTGATGCGTTAATCGATCATTTTATGGCCTTTGACCCCGCGTCGAAAGTAGCCTGTGAAACCCTAGTGACCACTGGTCAGGTAGTTTTGGCTGGGGAGGTTAAAACCTCGGTATATTTAGATGTTCAGAAAATTGCACGTGAAACCATTCAAAAGATTGGATATACCAAATCGGAGTATATGTTTGACGCGAATTCGTGTGGTATTTTCTCAGCGATTCACGAGCAATCCTCTGATATTAATCAAGGGGTAGAGCGTAAAAATCCAGAAGATCAAGGGGCGGGTGACCAAGGAATGATGTTTGGATATGCCACCAAAGAAACGGACAATTACATGCCTTTGGCCTTAGATATTGCTCATAAAATTTTACAGGAATTGTCTTGGATTCGCAACAATGAACCGCAGTTAATTTCATATTTACGACCGGATGCAAAATCTCAAGTAACCATTGAGTATTCGGATGATAACGTACCGCAACGCATTGATACCATCGTAGTTTCAACACAACATGACGATTTTGATGAGGAAGCTACCATGTTAGCAAAGATTAAAAAAGACATTATAGAAATTGTAATTCCAAGAGTGAAAGCTAAGCTTAAACCGAGCTTACAAGCCTTATTTAATGATCAAATCGAATATCACATTAACCCTACTGGTAAGTTTGTAATCGGTGGTCCGCACGGAGATACCGGGTTAACAGGAAGAAAAATCATTGTAGATACCTACGGAGGAAAAGGAGCCCATGGAGGTGGAGCGTTCTCTGGTAAAGATCCGTCAAAAGTAGACCGTTCGGCAGCTTATGCTACCCGTCACATTGCGAAAAACATGGTGGCTGCAGGCTTGTGTGATGAGGTTTTAGTGCAAGTTTCATATGCGATTGGTGTGGCTGAACCGTGTGGTTTATATGTTAATACCTACGGTACTTCTAAGGTAGACATGACCGACGGTGAAATCGCTAAGAAAATTGAAGAGATTTTTGACATGCGTCCGTACTTCATTGAACAACGTTTGAAATTAAGAAATCCGATCTATTCAGAAACTGCCTCCTTTGGTCACATGGGACGTGATTATGAGAAGAAAACGAAAGTATTTGAAGCGCCAAACGGAGAAAAGAAATCTCTTGAAGTGGAATTGTTCACATGGGAGAAATTAGATTATGTTGATCGCATCAAAGCGGCATTCAATCTCTAAGCTTGTCCAGTCCATTTAGAACGATTTGGCCCACCGAAGACCGTTTTGTTGAGGTCATAGATCAGCGATTTTTACCGCACGAATGGGTGGTGGTGAAGTTGCATACCTATCAAGAAGCGGAAGCAGCCATTAAGGATATGGTGGTTCGTGGGGCACCCTTGATTGGAGCCACAGCAGCCTATGGAATTTATTTGGCCGCCAAAACCTGCGTTGAGGAAAACCGCAATCAAGACGTTATGGATCAGGCCTTTGAGGCGCTGGCGAATTCACGACCAACGGCAGTTAACCTGTTCTGGGCCTTGAATCGAATGAAAGCGCGCTTAGAAGGAGCCGAGGATTTAGTTCAAACCGCTTGGGAAGAAGCCCAGGCCATTGTGGATCAAGACGTAGAAACCTGCCGTTTAATTGGCGTGCACGGTCTTCCGATTTTAGAAGAAATTGCGGCTAAAAAACCGGGTCAGCGCATTAACATATTAACGCATTGCAATGCGGGCATGTTGGGTTGTATTGAATGGGGTACGGTAACCTCGCCCATTTATCAAGCCAAACAGAAGGGTTTTGACGTACATGTTTATGTAGACGAAACGCGACCGCGCAATCAAGGAGCGAACCTTACGGCCTATGAGCTTACACGCCACGGCATACCGCATACCTTAATTGTGGATAACGCCGGAGGGCATTTGATGCAGCA
>JAIXRD010000140.1 GCA_027485365.1 Cryomorphaceae bacterium
CGCTATGAATAGATTCCTCGTCATTTTTATCGCTTTGTACTTTACCTGTGTAAATTCAGTTGGAATGGCTCAGTACCAAAAAGTAATTGATACAAATTATCCGTGGTATACAGATATTATTAAATACCTAGAACCTACAGGGGAAGGCAAAAATGTAATTACAGCGTCTAGTTATGAAATTGTTCCAATTGATGAAACAGTGGATTTTTCTAAACAATTGGTCTTTTTAAATGACGATCGATTGCGGTTTATTTTTCCTGAAGCGTTGAATAAAATGAGAAATGAATACGGTAGAAAAAAATTGAAACATGACCATAAGCTGTGTGAGCAAATAGCGCATACCTATGAGAATAATTTGCCTGAAACTTATTACAACTCGTACGCTTCATATATTCCAGCATATTATGCCAATATTATTAACAAATTTGAGGATAAGGAAAGGGCATTTTGTGATTATATGATTGATTTGGCTACAGTTATGGATGTTAACTTTTACAAGCTAACAAATGCGAAGGCGACTAAGTTTGGATTTTATTTGAAACGGGATCAGGATAATAATTATTCGTTCCTTTTGGTGGTAAGGTGAGGATCTTGCCTACTAAAGTGGAATAGAATAAGGGTTGCAGTGGGTTGGTTGTTTAAGGTTGTGAACTATCTGTTAAAACTGAAATTAACAGGTAAAGTAATAGAAGTATTAATTGCTTCTCCGTTCTTGTATGCAGGAATCCATTTTGGCATAGTTTCAAACATTGACTTTACATAAATATTTAAGCAACGTTTTAAACAATCTTTACTTAATTCAGTTATTTCTGGATTATAAATTATTCCGTATTTATCAACGTCAAATGAAATTATGAGCTTTACATCTTGCCAATAGCAATTGTAGTCACAATTATGTAATATTTCATTTGCGTTGGTGGTATTGTCAAAATTTTTTAAAAAGTTCTTTAACCCAGATGAACCACCAGGAAATTTAGCATTTATAAATTCATCTCTTTTAAAATTATCAATTGAACTTAATAGGGAATCAAAGTCAGTTGAAACCATATAATTTTGATTTTTATCATTGGATTCAAAAAAGTCATAAATTTTTTTTAATTGTGTTTCTTGTTTAACATTCCAATCATAACCAGAAACTGAGGTCTCCCAACCCGGTTTATCAAAAAAAGTACTACCTGATGTCATGTGGAAATTTGAAATAGGGTCATTAAAAAATCTGTTCCATTTTGGTGTAAAACTAATATTATAACGATGCCCAGTCCTTTCTGGATCAAGATTTAATTCATCTCGTAAACAAAGTGTATCTATTGAAACAGTTGATCCATTCAAGTCTACTGAAATTCTTTTTACCAAGAATTTCATATTATTATCTGCTGTATTAATTTGCCTAACAATAAGCCCTTCTAAATTATTACCCCCATAGTACCTCTCGCCCAATTCATATAAAAAAGTAGTAGAAATAGAATCAAAATAGCCGGGTATACCGATTAATTTTAACTCTTGATGCTCATCGAATAATGGTGAATAATTACTTTGATACAAGATGTTCAATAAAGAATCGCCGAAGGAATTGTATATTGGGTAATAATCAATTATTGAGTGTTGAAATATCTCATCTTTCAGGTTAACTTCATTTTCGTAAAATCTTCCCCAATACTCTTTATCCTTCCAATATAAATTTGATAATCCTAATTTGCTATTGCATGTTGATTTCAAAATTAACTCTTCAATTTGCTCGGATGTATATTGATCTTTTCTTTCTTCAACTGTTATACTAGCATCCCTAGTACAAATTATATATCCACTTGAGCCATTTATTAAGTTACCGTGAATTATGTCATCTTTGCTTATTTCAATATAGTCTGCAAGGTGATCCCTAATCGAAATGTTTGATTTTATAGGAGAAAAAAAGGTTTTCCAAAGCAATCTACATTCTGTTTCAAAAGACGAATACGAACTCCAATAATAATCCAAATCTTGATGTTGGTGGTAGTTTATGTGGTAGAAGTCATCGGAATTAATTTTCCTCCAATTTTTAGGGATTAATCCTCGAGAATCATTTATGGCATGAATATTATATAAAAAACCACCACCAGTTTTCTCATTTGAGCAATATGCCGGGATTTTATTTTTTAATGCCAACTCCCATTCGATTTGATCTTCGATTCGTAAAATTTTATCACCATTTTTGAATTGATCAACATTAAGTAGCGTTTTCATTATTTCTATGTCGCCAACTCTGTAAAAACCAAATGTATCAGAATAGATTATTTCCTTATCCTTAACAAGCAAAATATACTTGTTATTGTCTTTACTGGAACCCAATTGCCATTCCAATTCTCCTTGATAATTAACCGTAGCAATCCTAATATCTCTTAAGTCAGATGATTTTGATGCAAAAATGTAGAAATTTTCGCCCTGGTTAGTTGGGCGCCTCAGTTTACCCGAACCATTACAACCGGGACACTTTATTTTTTTTCCAGTATATATTCTTTTTGACTCGTCACATTTTTTACAAACATTGTACTTTAGTTGATCTTTCGTCCAAGAATTACAAGAACAGCTTTCATAAACATCACAAAGACCATTATGGCAAAGCCCACATTTAATTTCTGTATCCAAGTTAAATACAACATTATCTTTAATTGATTGAAAATCATGTCGGTTTAAACGATGAAATCCGTAAGGTATAATATTACGGCTATCTGTCAACGCATAGTCATTATATTGTAATCCCAAGA
>JAIXRD010000234.1 GCA_027485365.1 Cryomorphaceae bacterium
TCCCTCAAATTAAACGAATAACAGCAAAAGTTAGGGTCTCACAGTTGCCTAGTTTTGCGGGTACAGGGCCATATCAAGACACTGTATGTTTAGGTCAGAACACCTTTTTAATTGGTGGAGTTACACAGCAGGACACCGTGGGTGTGGACATTCCAGTCGGAGAATTCGAGATCGGGGGTATATTTGCTGGATTGACTTTTTTACCGGATGGAAGTGGGGTTCAATACCAAACGAACATTGGTATCACTGGATTTGATGATTCCACAACCATTACAGGTGCTGGAGATTTCGACCAAATGTGTATTGATATCGAACATTCTTATATTGGAGATTTGGAGATTGCATTAACATGTCCAAACGGTACGACCGTTTCTATCATGAATGCGTATAATTCTGGGTTTGGTGGGTGGCCTGAGCTTGTCCCTGGAGGATGCGGAAGTGGGATTGGCACCTTTTTAGGTAATGATACCAATTTAGATGGTGGTGCTCCGGGATCTCCCGTTTGGAGTTATTGCTTTTCTCCCACGCAAGCTACATTTGGAACCATTTGTACAGAAAATGCAGCAGGAAATACCGTGACTAATGCCTATGGATTCCCTTCCATGAATCCCAATGGTGTTTATTTGCCTGATGGTGATTTTAATAATTTCATTGGCTGTCCAGTAAATGGAAACTGGACCATTACAGTACAAGATAATCAGGGAATTGATGATGGATACATTTTTCAATGGGGTATTTATTTCAATCAAAGTTTATACCCAGACCAAGAAGGTTATCAAAACACCGTAGTTTCCGATAACTGGACAAATAGTCCATCGATTATTTCAGGACAAAACGATACGGCGATTGTAATTCAGCCAATTACTCCAGGCACAAGTTTTTATACGTACAATGTGGTAGATGATTTTGGGTGTAATTATGATACGACAGTAACCCTTGAAGTACTGCCATTGCCAACAATATTTGGAGATACCTTAACATGTAATTTATTTCTTCAAGTAACAGGAACTTCATCCTATAATGGAGGGGTTTGGACCGCTTCAGATACAGCCATAAATTTTTCAAACAGTGCACTTGAAAACCCTTTGATTTCAACATCTATTCCCGGAATATATTCCGTAACATTTACTGATAATGCCTGTAACAATGCATTAAGTGCAAACATTGAATTTCCCCCTTATGTGTATGTTGATGTGGTGGACTCTTCCATCTGTAATGGAGTTTCAATAGATTTGGTTGCTGCATCCATAAACTCAGGAACGATGCAAGCTGGTTATAATCCGCCGATGCAAATCACATGGAATAATGGCTCTACAGATAATTTTATTGTTGTCAACACCGCGGGGCAATACTATGTTACGGTAAATAATGTTTGTCATAGTTCTTCTGATACGTCTTTAGTGACCATCAAACCGTGTGATATTGAGGTTCCAAACATTATCACGCTTAATTCTTTGGTTGGAAATAATTTATTTACCATCGACCATGAAGGGGTGCAAGAATTTGAATGTGTTATTTTAAATCGTTGGGGCAATGTCATTTACACGTTTACTGACCCTACAGGCTCATGGGACGGAAAAACATCGGATGGAAAACTGGTTGAAGAGGGCACCTATTTTTACAGAATCTTTGCCACCTTTGATGGGGGAGTTGAGATTAAGAAACACGGATTTGTTTACGTAGAATATTAAAATTCTTGTTTGCTGAACTCTTTTTTACCTGTGCTGTTGTATGTTTGTAAAAAATTAGAATGAAAGCAATTGGAATTAACGGATTTGGGCGGATTGGTCGATGTTTTACCCGAATCGCGTTAGAACACGCTGATCTATCCATTGCATTAGTTAATGATTTATCCGATGCTGAAACCTTAGCTCATCTAATCAAATACGATTCTGTCCACGGTCCTTTACCCTACACCTTCGAGTTGAAAGGTAATGAACTGCTTTTTTCTAATGGAAAACGTATAGTTTTTACTAAACATGCAGACCCTAAGGATATTCCATGGGCGGCTCATCAGGTTGAAACGGTAATAGAATCTACAGGACTGTTCCTTACGAAAGAAAAAGCCGGTTTACACCTACAAGGTGGCGCAAAAAAAGTAATTATTTCAGCGCCTGGAAGTGATGCAGATATTCGAACAGTAGTTCTCGGAGTAAATGAAAACTCATTAGAATCCACCGATGTTCTTATATCTAATGCTTCTTGTACAACCAATAATGTGGCACCGATGATTTCCGTGTTGCTTGAATTATCAGAAATCGAAGTAGGTCATATTTCAACCGTACATAGTTATACCTCTGATCAACGGCTACATGATGCCCCACACAAGGACCTCAGGAGAGCAAGAGCGGCAGTAAATTCTATTATCCCTACATCAACGGGTGCAGCAAAAGCAATCATTCAAATTTTTCCGCACCTTACAGGTAAACTAACGGGATCAAGTGTCCGTGTACCCGTAATTGATGGGTCAATGACAGAATTAACCCTCGTAACTAAATCCAGGTTAACGGTAGAGCAAGTGAATGAGGCGATGAAAAAGGCATCTGAAACCAGTCTGAATGGAATTTTAGGCTACACCAACGATCCGATTGTTTCGTGTGATATTATTGGTTCCCGTTACAGTTGTTTATTTGATGCTGAATTAACCATGGTTTCCAATAATTTAGTGCGAGTTGTTGGATGGTATGATAATGAAATGGGTTATTCCGCACGATTGGTTGATCTAATCAATCGAATTTAATCTAAGGCATTTATTCCAGGTAGGGTTTTACCTTCAAACAATTCTAATAAGGCTCCTCCCCCGGTACTGATGTAGCTCACACGATTCGCTAAGCCAAATTTAGCGATCGCCGCTGCGCTATCTCCCCCACCGATTAAAGAAAAAGCGCCATGCTCGGTCGCTGTAGCAACAGACAGGGCAATTTCTTTTGTACCCTGAGCAAAGGAATTCCATTCAAAAACACCCATGGGACCATTCCACAATATCGTTTTACTTTTTAAAACAACCTCTTGAAACTGTTGAATTGATACCGGGCCAATATCAAGTCCCATCCATCCTTCAGGAATATGGTGGGTATCAACGGTTTGAGTGCGTGCATCCTCGGCAAAGGAATCAGCAACCACGCTATCCGACGGAAGATGAATAGATACCCCCAGTTCCTTTGCCTTTTTAAAAATATCCAAAACCACGTCTATCCGATCTGCTTCAAACAGCGAGTTCCCAATTTCACCCCCTTGGGCTTTAGCAAAGGTATAAGCCATTCCACCACCGATAATTATATCAGAAGCTATACTTAGTAAATTTTCAATTATGAGCACTTTATCTGACACTTTAGCACCTCCTACAATGGCAGTAAAAGGCCTCGTTGGAGTTTTTAATATCCGTTGTGCATTCAAGAGTTCAGCTTCCATTAAAAAGCCCATCATTCGATCATTCGGAAAAAAGGAGGCGATTTGTGTCGTGCTCGCATGTGCTCGATGCGCTGAACCAAACGCATCATTTACATAACAATTTCCCAAGGACGCGAGTAAAGAGGCAAAATGCAAATCACCTTGCGTTTCGCCCGGATGAAATCGTACATTTTCTAGCAACATTACTTCACCAGAAATCAAGGCTGCAGCGCGTGAAGAAGCCTCATTGAAATCCGCACAAAAGATCACCGGACAAGAAAGCAAATCAGAAACGGTCTCTACAATCTGACTTAGAGAAAATTTTGCTTCCGGACCATTTTTAGGTCGGCCAAAATGAGACAATAAAATAACAGAACCTCCATGCGATAAAATATGCTTTATCGTAGGTATTGCTGCCCGAATTCGCTTATCATCTTGAACAAGATTCGTAGTTTTATCCAAGGGGACATTAAAGTCAACGCGAACAATTGCACGTTTTCCATTAAAATCATACGTATTAATTCCCATCATTTCAGCTAATTTGAGCTCAAAACTATTAAATAAATTTTGCTTAAAATCAATAAAACACACGTATGAATCAAAATAAATAAGCAGATTTGCAAATAAAATACATTGTCTATGAAAATGAAGTGGTTTTGGTTTATATCCCTCGTGTTGTTAGCTTCTTGTTCCGTGAGTCCAATGGATTCGCCGGTAGAATTGGTTGAGTCAGAAGCTTCAAGTGAAGACTATTATCTAGATTCTACGTTTGATTGGGGTGATTTCAATGAAGGTGATTTTGAAGAATATACTGAACCAAGCTATAATGCTTCGCGTCAACGCTTTGTTGACTTAGTACACACGAAAATTGAAGCCAATTTAAATTGGGAAGATTCGCAATTAAATGGTAAAGCAACCTTAAGCATGAAGCCACATTTCTATGAACTTGACAGTGTGGTGTTGGATGCAAAAGGAATGGAAATAAAAACCATAACGCTATCAGGAAAAGAATTGTCATATGATTATTCCAATGGAAATACACTAACGGTATATTTGGATAAAACCTATAAAAAAGATGAGCTCATTACATTTACAGTGGATTATATTGCAAAACCCGAGGAACGAGAAACTTCCGGAAGTGCTGCAATTACCTCAGATAAAGGCTTGTATTTTATAAATCCTAAAGGGGAAGAAGAGGGAAAAATGACTCAATTGTGGACCCAAGGAGAAACAGAAGCCAACTCGGTTTGGTTTCCTACGATTGATTCACCAAACATGAAATCTTCTCAAGAAGTGCTTTTAACGGTAGACAATAAATACACGACACTTTCTAATGGAAAACTGATTTCATCAAAGAAAAATGCGGATGGCACAAGAACCGATTATTGGAAACAAGACCTCCCGCATGCGCCGTATTTATTTATGTTGGCTGTTGGCGAATTCAAGGTAGTGAAAGATTCATATACACGAGGTGATGGAAAGAAAATTGAGGTGAATTATTATGTGGAGCCTGAGTACGAAAATGATGCTAAGGCAATTTTTGGCAAGACACCAAAGATGATCAAGTTTTTTTCAAATAAACTGGGGGTTGAATACCCTTGGGATAAATACTCAGAAATCGTGGTGCGCGACTACGTTTCTGGAGCAATGGAAAATACAGGAGCAGTAATTTTTGGAGACTATGTGTATAAAACAAAACGTGAGTTAATTGATGGTAACGATGAATCCACCATTGCACACGAGTTATTTCACCATTGGTTTGGTGACTTAGTAACGTGTGAATCTTGGGCGAACCTTCCATTAAATGAATCTTTTGCAAACTATTCTCAATATTTGTGGGATGAATACGAATATGGGATTGATGAGGCGGATTACAATGCCATTGAAGAAGCAAACGGGTATTACCAATCCGGTGGCTACCATGATTTGATTAATTTCTATTACGACGACAAGGAAGCCATGTTTGACGGGCATTCATATAACAAAGGAGGTAGAATTCTACATATGTTGAGAAATCATTTAGGAGACGAAGCCTTTTTTCAAGGACTGAATAAATACCTTACAACGAATGCATACAAAAGCGCTGAAGTGCACAACCTGCGTTTAGCAATGGAAGAAGTTAGTGGGGAGGACCTCAATTGGTTTTTCAATCAATGGTTTTTAGGTAAAGGGCACCCCGTTATTTTTACGGAACAAGAGATAAACCAAGAACAACAAACCGTAACGCTCCATATTCAGCAGGCACAATCATTTAATGTATTTAGATTACCTGTAAAAATTGCCTTATGGGATGAGACAGGTAAACACAGTTATTCCCTGGTACTCGATAGTGCAAACCAACAATTTACCTTTCCGTTTAAAGGGAAATTAGCGAATGTATTGTTGGACGAAGAACAAATTTTGCTCGCCAAAGTATATGAGGAAAAACCAACAGCACAATATATTCATCAATTTTACAATGCGGATAAATTTCGAGCGAAATCAACTGCGCTTAAGCACATTGCCAAATCCACGGATTCAGAGAAAAACACCGTGCTTGTAAGTGCATTAAATGCTACGTTCTGGGGAATTCGCTCTGAAGCACTTGGATATTTGAAAGATTTAGAAGAAGCCGCAAAACAACCTTCCTACAAAA
>JAIXRD010000238.1 GCA_027485365.1 Cryomorphaceae bacterium
CCATCACAGCCGCAATGGCCGTTAACTGGATGATTTTCAATCGGTACAGTCTTCTAACATTCAGGTAGGTTCCTTGCAAATAATAAAGCAGCACGTATGCTAGGGGAATAAGACTTATCCCAAGGTAAAAGGTACCATTTGGAATAAACATTTTGTGCTCCAGCCAAGTTGCCCTTATTACGTAAAAAACGAACCAAGCGAGCATCGCCGCTAGGACATCCAACATCAACAAACTCAACGCCCAATATCGCTTCATGGCATGTAGACAACCTTTATATTATCAATTCTAATTTCTGTATTCGGAAGTGAAGATTCTTTCCATGCTTCAAACCCATGATCAAAATAGGCACTTGCTTCTGATGCACCAATGAGTTCTCGAAGTTCGATATACATTTTCTTCCATTTCACTGTTTCCGGGGTTGATTTATTCAACTGTATATTTGGATTCTTTTTTAGTCCACTTGGAGAAATCGCGAGAAGGCTGGTTACCACACGATTGGTGGTATAGTAATCTATTTCAAGGTACACTTCTTTACCTCGAGGAAGATACGACCCAAACGTAGTATAAGCAACCCAAATTGAATCGGTAGAATTTAGGTCAACTTTCGCATACGTATTGCCATTAAATGGTTGTAAATCTGTATTGTCTAATACAAAATTTGCCATGGATGTATTTGGATCATTTTCGAGCATCACGTTAGCGCCTTCAAAATCTTCAATGATGAATTGGGCATTTGAAACGTATTTTGTAACAGGAGCTATGGAAACGGTTTGATTTTGAGTTAGGGTTAAATTGGTACTATAGACCGAACAAAAGGGATAAATTTTCTTTGTTGCTGCGATCCCGTTTACGCGCACACCTGGGTATACTTTTACGTCTACTGCCCCAGATTTCAATAGCGGAATTTTAATAGGAAGCTCAAAAACCCCTACGCATTGATCATTGATATAAACCCATGCCTCAGTTAGGGATTGACTCAACTCTCCTTCCGCTCCGCTCAATTCCGGATTCGCCACCAAGGACCATTTATCAATGTATAACCACGAGGGATCTGGATTATTTTTAACACAACCCTGAAGCAAGAGAACCAACCCGACAAAAACGAAGTTTTTGAAATTCATGCGTGGCAAAAACGTAGGAAACTCCATTTTATTTTATTGAATTAAATCTAGAATTTGATAGGCTACTTTCAAGGCCTCATGTCCGGCTTTTAAATCCACAGAAATCTTGGCCTGTTTGCTAATTCCCAATGCAAATTCCTTCAATTCTTCCTCTATCGCATTGGTTGGAAAAACCTTGGGTGAATCAATAGATAATTTCTTAGGTTCCTTTCCGTTCCCCAAATCCAAGACCATATCGTACGGATCGGCGGGTCCTTCTAGCCCTTCAAGGCGAACAACTTCTATGCTTTTGTTTAAGAAATCTATTCCAACGTATGCATCGCGTTGAAAGAATCGGGACTTACGCATGTTTTTGAGTGAAATTCTACTGGCGGTAAGATTAGCTACGGTGCCATTTTCAAACTCAATTCGCGCATTGGTTATATCATGACTCTCGCTTACAACGGCAACACCAGAAGCCGAGATGTGTTTAACTGGAGATTGCACGACGTGCAAAATAATATCTAGGTCATGAATCATTAAATCTAAAACCACAGGGACATCTGTTCCACGGGGATTAAATTGTGCTAAACGATGCGTTTCGATGAAGTCTGGTTGATTCAGCAAGGGTTGAGCAGCAACAAACGCGGGGTTAAAACGTTCCACATGCCCAACTTGGATTAAAGAGTCACTCTGGGTTGACAATTCAAGGAGTATGGTACTTTCTTGTAAGGTTTGCGTGACCGGTTTCTCAATGAACACATGCTTATTTTGTTGAATTGCCTTGTGCGCTAAATTAAAATGAAAGGGTGTTGGCGTTACTACATCCAAGGCATCAACGCGTTGAATGAGTTCGTCGGCGTGTTCAAAAAAAGGAACATTGAACTCCTCTTGGACCGCTAAACCTGCATTTCGGTCGATGTCGTGAATTCCGACAACATGGAAATATTGAGGAAGTCCTTTTAAAATTTTCAAGTGAATTTTACCAAGGTGTCCTATACCAAATAATCCGATTCGTATCATGTGCATTTTAAAATACAAAAATAAAAAAGCCATTAGAAATCTAATGGCTTCTGCTAATAGTTAAAAGGATTTATTTACTTTTTAACGGCATCAACAACTGCTTTAAATGCAGTTGGATGATTCATTGCCAAATCCGCGAGTACTTTGCGGTTCAACGTCATTTCACTTTTATTTACTAATCCCATAAAGTGAGAATAGCTCATTCCGTGTTGACGAGCACCGGCATTGATACGCACGATCCAAAGTGAACGATAATTTCTTTTCTTTTGTTTACGTCCAGAATACGCATATAACAATCCTTTTTCGATTGCATTTTTAGCGACGGTCCAAACATTTTTTCTACGGCCATAATAACCTTTGGCCAATTTCATCAAGTTCTTTTTCTTAGCTCTTGATGCTACGTGATTTACTGATCTAGGCATACTTTAATTTTTTTTGAGACACAGAGCCACGCTATTTCAGTGGGCTTGGATTCTGGGTTTCGGGTTAAACATTAATTAAACCAACAACTATTTCATGCAAAGTTGCAATTTAACATTCGCTACATCGGATTCATGAACCAATCCAGCGTGCGTTAAATTACGCTTGCGTTTCGTAGCCATTTTTGTCAAAATGTGGCTTTTAAACGCGTGTTTACGCTTAATTTTACCACTACCAGTTATCGTGAATCGCTTCTTCGCACTGGATTTTGTTTTCATTTTAGGCATTGTTCTACAATTTAAACATTAACTATTAGCACTTTTTATTTCTTTTTCGAATTGATCATTAAGATCATCTTCTTTCCTTCTAATTTCGGCAGCTGTTCTACAATACCAACATCTGCAAGTTCCTGAGCAAATTTCAATAACAAAATCTCACCCCGGTCTTTAAATACAATCGTTCTTCCTCTGAAGAACACATAGGCTTTCACCTTGCTACCTTCCTCTAAGAACTTGCGCGCATGAGCTAGTTTGAAGTTAAAGTCATGATCATCTGTATTTGGACCAAAACGAATTTCCTTCACTACAATTTTACTTTGCTTCGCCTTCAGCTCTTTTTGTTTCCGTTTTTGTGTATACATGAACTTTGCATAGTCCATGATTTTACAAACGGGTGGCACTGCTTTTGGAGAAATCTCAACTAGATCAAGTTCTTGTTGATCTGCTAAAGCCAAGGCTGCGGATAGTTTCATTACTTGGGGCTCTTGTCCTTCAATAACTAATCGTATTTCAGCAGATGTAATTTTATCGTTGATTCGATGCTGTGCTTCTTCAACTTTTCTTACCGGCCTTGTGTTTCTTCTCATTCAGTGGTTTAAATATCCTATTAATTCTTTGCTAATTCACGTTCCATTTCATGTTGCACAAGCGCTGCAAATGATTCAGGACTTAACGCTCCTAAATCCCCTTTACCACGTTGACGTACAGAAATCGAATTTGATTCTGCCTCTTTCTCGCCAACAATAAGCATAAATGGGTATTTGCTTAACTCTGCGTCTCGTATTTTCTTCCCTACTTTTTCATTCCGCTCGTCTACGAGTCCGCGAATATCGGAATTATTTAGCAATTCTAAAACTTTTTGCGCATAGTCGTTATATTTCTCGGACACTGGAAGTATCACAAATTGATCGGAAGTTAACCAAAGTGGGAAATCTCCTGCACAATGCTCAATAAGCACAGCAACAAAGCGTTCCATCGAACCAAAAGGCGCTCGGTGAATCATTACCGGACGGTGTTTTTGATTGTCTGCACCGATATACTCCAATTCGAAGCGTTCTGGAAGGTTATAATCCACCTGGATGGTTCCTAGCTGCCATTCTCTACCCAAGGCGTCCTGCACCATGAAATCCAATTTAGGTCCATAAAAAGCAGCTTCACCATAGGCAACAAACGTAGAAAGATTCATTTCTTCCGTTGCTTCGATAATCGCTTGTTCTGCGCGAACCCAATTATCTTCGCTTCCAATATACTTGGCTCGATTCTCTTGATCTCTTAGCGAACTCCGCGCTTTGAAATTATTAAAATCAAGGGTTTTGAGCACGTACAA
>JAIXRD010000142.1 GCA_027485365.1 Cryomorphaceae bacterium
ATTTCAAGCCAAGAGAAATACCTGAAGGGAATACGCAATTATTAATCACTTCTTTGGATTATTCTTCGTATGTCGGTAGAATTGCGATCGGACGGTTAAGCCGAGGTAAAATTGTAGAAAATCAACCGGTGATTTTAGCAAAGCGTGACGGAACCTTGCAAAAGCACAAAATCAAAGAAGTTTATGTCTTTGACGGTCTTGAGCGCCGAAAAGTAACGGAAGTTCAAGCTGGAGATATTTGCGCCCTTACGGGATTGGAAGGATTTGATATTGGTGATTCGGTATGTGATGCTGAAAATCCAGACCCGCTTCCAACCATTGAATTGGATGAGCCTACCATGTCCATGTTGTTTACCATAAATGACTCTCCATTTTTTGGAAAAGAAGGTAAGTTTGTGACATCACGTCACATACAGGAACGCCTTCATAAAGAATTAGAGAAGAATTTAGCCTTGCGTGTGATTGATACCGACAAAGCCGATCGTTGGATGGTGCACGGTAGAGGAGTACTGCATTTATCCGTACTTATTGAGACCATGCGTAGAGAAGGATATGAGCTTCAAGTAGGACAACCACAAGTTATTTTCAAAGAAATCGACGGTCAAAAATGCGAGCCAATTGAAGAGTTAACGATTGATTTACCGGAAGAATATGGAGGTACAGCCGTAGAAGCGGTATCTAAACGAAAAGGTGAGTTAACCTCCATGGAACCAAGAGGTGGACGAATGATTATTCAGTTTTTAATCCCTTCTCGTGGTATAATTGGGTTGCGAAGCTACTTGCTAACACAAACCGCTGGAGAAGCAATCGTTACGCACCGATTCTTAGAATATCAGCCATATAAAGGAGAAATTCCTGGTCGTCAAAACGGTTCCCTTATCTCATTAGAACAAGGTACAGCAATTCCTTATTCCATTAATAACTTACAGGAACGCGGACGATTCTTTATCAATCCAAATGAGGATATCTACGAAGGACAGGTAATTGGTGAGAATGCTCGGGCCGGAGATATGACCGTTAACATTACCAAAACGAAGAAATTAACGAACATGCGTGCTTCCGGATCTGATGATAAGGTAAAAATTATCCCGGCGAAAATCATGAGCTTAGAAGAGGTCTTAGAATACATCCAAAGCGATGAGTATGCGGAAGTTACCCCTAACAGTTTGCGTATTCGTAAGATATATTTGAAGGAAGCAGATCGACGTCGCTTTACCCGAGATTAATTAAACTTAATCGTTTTTACTGGATTAACTCTGGCGATTAATGCGCTTGGGAACAACAATGCAAGCATGCATACAGCAAAGCTTCCTGCGTTCAGGAATAGAAACGTATTGAATGTTAATTCCATGGGTACTTTATCCAAATAATATACTTCCGGATTTAGTTTTAAAATCCCTGTATACCCTTGGATCCAATAAATTCCTAAGCCAACGAGATTTCCAATGAGCATTCCACTTCCTACCAAATAGGCTGCTTGAATCATGAAAATTCGGCGAAGTTGACCATCGCTGCTGCCCATTGCTTTCATTAATCCAATAAAATTGGACCGAATAATGATGAGTACCAAGAGGGCAGAACCCATATTGATTATTCCGATAAGCATCATTAGAACTAAAATAATAACCACGTTGATGTCAAGAAAGGCCAGCCAGTTGAAAAGGTCCTGCTCTAAATCAAAAATACTCACCACTTTAACCATTTCTCCATGCTCGGTTGGTATAAGTTTTATGGGTTTCGTTATGTCTTTATTGGTTTCTTTCATTTGATACCAATCCTTGGTGTGGATTTCATATCCCGAAATAAAATCATCCGAAGTGCCATTGCCGGCTGTTATCTTCACCTCGTAAATCCGCGTTTCCTCGCTGCTTACGGGATAATAGAATCGATAATGCAGGCCAGCTTCATCGAGTATTTCTTTGTAGGGCTCACCGGATGAGCCCTCAGGTGTTCTTGCTGTGTTTAAATAGCGGATATTAATACGATGTGAATCAATCAGTTGAGTATTGTATTTACTTGAGGTTTCATAGAGTTTTAAATACAAGGTAGTATCCGTTAGTTCCGTAGATAGATATTGTCCACGGAATTGCGTTAAACCTTTTCCCCAGTCGTAACTTAGGTTAGATGGATTTCCTTGCAGGCTGAACGAAACAACGAATTTATTATTCACAAGCGAATCCCATAGGTCCAGTTGTCCACTGATTCCCCAATCGTTTAATTTCTGGGTTACGCGAATATCACATATCACTAATTTTTCATCATAGTCTTCGAACCCGGTATCGTAAATTCCAACGATGTTAAATGTTCTCGAGATTGGTGAATCCTTTACGAAAAATGCAGAAACCTCATCGTTTAGTTTTAGGTTTAATTGCATGCAGATTCGTGCGGAAATTAAAATATCTGAAGAGGATGTTTCCTTCGTATAGTCAGGAATTTTCCCTTCTTTTAGGTGTTCCTTGAGAAAGGTAAAATTGTAGGCGCTGTCAATGCCTTTAAAAACCAAACCTATCACATCCGTGCGTTTACCGATCGCTTGAATTAATCCGGGTTTATAGGCTACGCGATTGAATCCTTGAACATCATCAATCGATGAAAGGATGTCTTCAATCATCTTGGAGGAGTGAATCGGGTCGGATTCATAAAAGTCAGCGTTGTTTTCGTTTTGAATAAAAAGTGGAGCTGAAAATCCAGTAACTTTTCTTCTGATTTCATTTTGAAATCCATTTACTACAGCAAGGGTTAAGAGGTTTACAACAATGGATAGTGAAATACTTATCACTGCTATACGCAATATGGGTCGTGAAACTTTTATACCTTGCGAGCGATTCGGGAGAATCCGTTTTGCAATGAAAATTTCTACTGACACTTTGTTTTCTTTTGGTTCCCAAAAATACGGGAATCTAGTGCGCCTTTTACAAGGTCATAAAAATTATACGGCTTTATTTCGATTGTCTGGCGTTTTCTTGCTTGTTTGGGTATTGAATGCGTCGGGATTCGTTGATCCATCGGATACTAAAACAGTATACCCCGGTGCTGAGCGTATGTCGCTCTATTTGGATAGTTTGAAAGGAAAACGCGTTGCTGTAGTGGCCAATCAAACCTCCGTGATCAAGGGGGTACATATTGTTGATACCTTACTGTGTGAAGAGATTAATTTAGTTAAGATTTTTGCGCCAGAGCATGGGTTTCGAGGAGAAGGAGATGCCGGTGAACACATCAATAGCTCAAACGATGAGCGTACCGGAATTCCAGTTGTTTCTTTATATGGAAACCATAAGAAGCCTACGGCATTTGATTTAATGGATGTAGATGTTGTTGTATTTGATATTCAGGATGTTGGCGTTCGATTCTATACCTATTTATCTACGCTACATTATGTGATGGAGGCCTGCGCTGAACATAATAAACAATTGATTATTCTTGATCGTCCCAATCCAAACGCTCACTATGTAGATGGTCCTATCCTCGAACC
>JAIXRD010000276.1 GCA_027485365.1 Cryomorphaceae bacterium
GGTCGTAATCAAAATTACGCGCATTAAACCTAATAACCTAAGACTCTAAAGCAATACACTTCAAGCGATTCTTAACGATTTCCGCCTTTTCTTTTATCACCATCAAATCATCACCTAAAAGTGTCACATGACCCATTTTACGGAAAGGTTTGGTGTGTGATTTACCGTACAAATGCACATAAACTCCAGATAGGGATAATACATCTTCGAGCCCTTCATACACTGCTGTTCCTTCATGTCCAGGTGCACCTAAGATATTTAGCATGGCTCCGGGAATAATCAAGCCTGTATCTCCCAACGGTAAATTCAAAATTGACCTTAAGTGCTGAGCAAACTGCGAGGTGTAACAACACTCAATGGTATGATGTCCTGAATTGTGCGGACGTGGAGCGATTTCATTGACCAACAACTCCCCGGTTTTGGTAAGAAAGAATTCTACTGCTAACAAGCCCACCATGTTTAACTTTGAAATCACCTGTGTAGCGATTTCCTGAGCCTTAGCTTCAATCGCTTTAGAAATAGCTGCTGGGGAGAACTGAAACTCGACCAAATTTGCTTCTGAATTGAATTCACATTCCACCGCATCAAAGGTCTTTACTTCACCAGCTTCATTCCGTGCAACAATCACAGATAATTCTTTTTCGAAGGGAATCATCGCTTCAATCACAGAGGGAGCCGTAAACCGCTTTTCCCAATCCATTTGAGAACGTATAATTTTCACCCCTTTCCCGTCATACCCACCAACTCGCATTTTTTGAACAAACGGAAACTCCATTGGAGCCGTTAGTCCATTTGCATCGGTTATTAACTGAAAGTCAGCGGTTGGAATTTGATGCGTTTTGTAAAATTCTTTTTGTACCCCCTTATCTCGAATTAATTCAAGCACCCGAGGTTGCGGGTAAACTTTTTTTCCAAGTCCTTCCAATTCATATAACGCTTCAATCGACACATTTTCAATTTCAACAGTTATTAAGTCGAATGCTGCACCGAAATCAAGTACTGTTTGCTTATCGGTAATAGAACCGTTGGTAAATCCATGAGCAATTTTGGCACAAGGTGCGTTTATATCATTTTCTAAACAATGAATTTCAACATCCAAGTCAATCGCTTCCTGAATCAACATTCGACCTAATTGTCCGCCACCTAGTAAGCCAATCTTTTTAATCATCCTAAATACCCAATTTATCACAAAGATAGCCATTCATGCGCTTGTTATCCTATCTTGGTTTTTGCTTTTTTAGTACCTTTGCAATAATTACATGATGGAACATATTCAAATACACGATAAAACGTTCATTCCATATTTGAGTCAAACGGACATCCAAGAGGCCGTTGATATCTTAGCGCAGCGAATTAATACAGATTACCATGGGAAAGATTTAATCTTTCTATCTGTGTTAAATGGTTCGTTTATGTTTACATCAGATTTAATGAAAGGAATCACACTTCCTTGTGAAATTTCTTTTATGAAGGTCAGTTCCTACGCGGGAACGGAATCTACAGGACGTGTAGATGAATTAATTGGCTTAACCAGCGCCATAAAGGATCGGCATGTTATCATTATTGAAGACATTGTTGACACCGGAATCACGATAGATAAAGTAATCAAACTACTTACAATTCAAGAACCTTCCTCTATAGAAGTTTGTGCTACCTTGTTCAAGAAGGAGGCGCACCTCGGGCAACATCCACCAAAATATTATGGATTTGAGATCCCAAACAAATTTGTGGTTGGGTATGGTTTAGACTATGACCAACATGGCAGAAATTTACCAGCAATTTATCAAGTCAAATCTTAGAAACTCATGTTAAATATTGTATTATTTGGACCTCCAGGGGCAGGAAAAGGCACACAATCCGAACGACTAATCGAACGCTATGGATTAATTCATTTATCTACGGGTGATATCTTTCGGTACCATTTAAAAAATGAAACGGAATTAGGAAAACTTGCTCGAACTTTTATGGATCAAGGCCACCTTGTTCCTGACGAAGTTACAATCAACATGTTGAAAGACGAGGTATTGAAACAAACGGACCCCAAGGGTTTTATTTTCGATGGATTTCCTAGAACGAATCCGCAAGCTCATGCCCTTGACACCTTGTTAAAGGAATTAAACACCTCAATTACGGTAATGCTAGGATTGGAGGTTGAAGAAGAAGAACTTAAAGCTCGATTAACAAATCGTGCACTAAGCAGTGGACGAGCAGATGATACCGACCCTGAAATAATTGCTAACCGAATTGCCGTATACAACCGTGAAACTGCACCTGTTAAGGAATTCTATGCAGCACAAAATAAATACATAGCAATTGATGGAATCGGCACAATAGATTCCATAACCGAGCGGCTGTATTCCGCAATAGATTCAAAAAAATAATGGCTTCAGACAATTTCGTTGATTACGTTAAAATCCATACTAAATCAGGTAACGGCGGAGGCGGTTCAACCCATTTTAGAAGAGAAAAATATATACCTAAGGGTGGCCCTGATGGCGGGGATGGCGGACGAGGAGGACATATTATTGTTCGAGGGAACAAACAACTCTGGACCCTACTCCATCTAAAATACAACAAGCACATCAAGGCGGACCATGGGGTGCA
>JAIXRD010000046.1 GCA_027485365.1 Cryomorphaceae bacterium
AAACGTACATGGAGCGCCTTTCACAAAGGACTAGATGTTGGCTATGGCTGTGATGTATTAATTCACGGTCAAAAATACGGATGGGTAGGTAAATTTCACAGATGGAACGATTGGACCTTGGGTTGCATTGCACTCACGAATACTGAAATCGATGAGATTTATAATGCCGTAGACAACGGCTGTCCCATTGAAATAATGCCATGAAAAACCTGTAAATCGGACGCATGTGTAAATTGCACAATTAGATTCTTACCTTTGAACATGCAAACCAAATTATTTCTGTTATTTCTTTTCTGCTTTCCCTTATTCTTCGCACAAAAAAAACACCTGCCATTCTCCGGAGAATTATTATTCAAAGCCCAGCGCGTAATCCCTATGGACTCTATCCAAGAACACATGTTAATTTACGCGAAAGACAGCTTGCTTAAAGTAATTAATTTCTCATCTACCCTTGGTAAACAAGAATTAATTAAACATTTAACCAAAGAAAAGTCATACCTCCTGCTCGAAACCACCAAAGGAAAGTACGCCATCCGAACGAATTATACCAAGTACCAAGATACAACCCTGTCGTATTCCTTTAAAAAGAAATTAGGATCGAAACGAATCGCTGGAATGAAGGCCAAAAAACTTAGCGTTACCTTCACGGATATCGATAAAAAATTTACTTTTTATTACCTAAAAAACATTCCCGCCATCTACGGGAGCGCCTATACAAACTTTCCCGGATTAGTTGTTGAATATTATATCCCAACCGACGAGGGAATGTTCCAATACACTTTAACGGAATTCAAACGCATAGATCCTCCCTTGACGCTTTTTATGGTGCCCACGGATTATAAACGGGTTAGCATCGAAGAATTCATGGATGAAATGTCCAAGCCCTAGGTAGTTAACACCTTGCTGTGTAAAGAATTCACTTTTGTTTTAATTACGTCGTAACCCTTTTCTTACTTTCGTATTTTACCCCATAATGCGAGATAACGAATACATCCCATACGAAGAAGAGGAAACACAATACGACAACACGGAACCCACGCGGAAGAAAGAAAAAACCTCCACGTCTAAACCAAAAAAAGAGGCTAAACCAAAATCAGAAAAGCCAAAAGGTTTTGTAACCCCCGCTCGTGTTATCACTTCCCTTGGAGCCCTTTTAACGCTCTCAAGCATATTCCTGTTCTTTGGGTGCATTTCTTACTTTCTCACATGGAAAGCCGATCAAGACTCCGTATTGGGGCATGGGTTTTTCGAGTATATTTTCAACAACCAAGTTCCTGCGCCAGACAATTGGCTTGGCAAATCAGGAGCCTGGTTTAGTCATACACTCATCTACAATAGTTTCGGCATTACATCCATTGGATTTAGTTTAATTGGATTTTTATTAGGCGTTCGCTTACTCTTTAAGGTGGAATTACTTCCGATTCTTCGCACATCGATTATCACCTTGAGTTTTATGGTGTGGGGATCTATATTTCTTGGATATTTCCATGAGTACATTAATTTCGGCGGAGGTACCTTTGGCTTCTTCATAAATGAGTGGCTATCCCTTACCATTGGAAGTGTACCAACGTTTATTTTCCACTTGGTACTGCTCTACATTACAATCACCCTGCTCTTTAACCCCAACTACGGAGCAATCTTTGATCGAATCAAACCTTCCAACTTAAACGGTGACTACTTTGACATTAATGAAGATAAAGAGGTCGCTCCCGAGAAACCGTACAACTCAATGAAGGTTGTGAATCCAATCAAAGAAAATGAAATTACCGAAGATTTGATTTCTAAACCTGTACATTTCAATGAACCCGATACGAACGAAGAGGAAGATCTAATTGATGATTCGGAACTGGAAATCACCTTTATTGATAAATCTCAGCAAGAAGCTACCTCAGATGTGGAATTAGAAATTAACGATATTCCAGAAGCTGCGCTAGTTCCAACCGAACCAAAGGCGGCCAACGCAGACACCACAGCAGATGATTTAGTGAGTGAATTCGGATTATACGACCCAAAAATGGACCTCGAATCGTATGTACTCCCTCCCATTGAATTATTAAAGGAATATGGTGGAAACGGAGGTGCTTCCGTGACAAAAGAAGAATTGGAAAGCAACAAAGACCGCATCGTTGAAACGCTATCGCACTATAAAATCGATATCGCTAAAATTAAAGCAACGGTTGGTCCAACGGTTACCCTGTATGAAATCATTCCGGCTCCAGGTGTCCGCATTGCAAAAATTAAAAACCTAGAAGACGACATTGCCTTAAGTCTTTCCGCCTTGGGCATCCGGATTATTGCACCAATCCCAGGCAAAGGAACCATTGGAATTGAAGTTCCAAATTCAAAACCTGAAATGGTTAGTATGCGCTCCTTAATCGCATCCGAAAAATTCCAAAATTTCGATGGAGAATTACCTGTCGTAATGGGGAAAACGATAACTAACGAAACCTATGTTTTTGACCTAACAAAAATGCCTCACTTACTTGTAGCGGGATCAACAGGTCAAGGGAAATCGGTTGGATTAAATGCGATTTTAGTATCGCTACTCTACAAAAAACATCCTGCGCAAGTAAAATTTGTACTTGTGGATCCTAAGAAAGTGGAACTTACCTTGTACAATAAAATTGAGCGGCATTTCTTAGCCAAACTCCCCGGAGAGGAAGATGCCATTATAGTGGATACTTCTAAGGTTGTTAACACACTCAACTCGCTTTGTATCGAAATGGATGACCGATATGAACTTCTCAAAAACGCAGGCGTTCGTACCATCAAAGAATATAATGCCAAATTCATCGGACGTAAATTAAATCCTGAAAAAGGACACCGTTACCTTCCGTACATTGTGGTGCTTATCGATGAATTTGCAGACCTCATCATGACTGCAGGCAAGGAAGTCGAGCATCCAATTGCACGAATCGCACAGCTCGCCCGAGCCATTGGAATTCACCTTATCGTTGCCACCCAGCGTCCTTCAGTGAATGTTATTACCGGTATGATTAAGGCCAATTTCCCGGCACGAATTGCCTTCAGGGTGTTATCAAAAATCGATTCAAGAACCATACTAGACGGCTCAGGTGCTGATCAGCTGATTGGACGTGGTGACATGTTGATTTCAACAGGTTCAGATATGATTCGTTTACAGTGTGGCTTTGTAGATACGCCAGAAGTAGAAGAGATTTGTGAGTTCGTAGGTGATCAACGGGCTTACCCAAGTGCCTTCTTACTTCCCGAATATGTTCCAGAAGGTGGTGAGGGAAGTGGTGATGTAGACATGGATGAAATTGACCCAATGTTTGTAGACTCCGCACGAATTGTAGTAATGAACCAACAAGGCTCTGCCTCCCTTCTACAGCGCAAATTAAAATTAGGATATAATCGCGCAGGACGAATTGTTGATCAATTAGAAGCTATGGGAATTATTGGATCTTTCCAAGGAAGTAAAGCACGCGAAGTATTGTTTGGAGACATTGAATCTTTAGATGAATTCTTGCGCGAAAAAGGATTACTATAATTTCTTAGCCCATTTTTGTAGCTTTACAGTCAATTTGATTGTATGAAGAATTTTCTTTTCGGACTTATTATTTTTAGTGCTACGCTTGTTTCAGCTCAACTTGTGAGCATTCCCTCACCACTTAATAAATTCTATCATTCTGGAACCGATTTTTCAAGGCATCACGAAGTTGTACAGTTTTTCGAAACACTAGAAAGCCTCTACCCTAAAAAAGTAAAGGTTGAAACCTACGGATATACCAACGAAGGACGACCGCTCATAATGGCGTTCATAAGCACCGAAAAAAACATCCAAGCCCTAGAGAATATTCGTGCAAACCACTTAAGCAGCAATAAATTGGAGAACACTTCAATTGCTTGGTTAAGCTACAACGTGCACGGCAATGAAAGCTGTGGGACCGAAGCCGCCATGGAAACCGCCTACCGCCTTGTAACTACCGATGCTAACTTATTAGAAAATACCTTGGTCATAATGGATCCTTGCCTTAACCCGGATGGAAGAGACCGCTATGTTAATTACTTTAAACAATACCACAATAAAACAGGTCAATTACAAGTGCCGAGCGCCGAGCACGATGAAACGTGGCCCGGTGGACGACCTAATCACTATCTGTTCGACCTTAACAGGGATTGGGCTTGGTTAACCCAAGTAGAATCTCAACAACGGATAAACGTTTACAATCAATGGTTACCTCACGTACATGTGGATTTTCACGAACAAGGTATGAATGAGCCTTATTATTTTCCACCCGCAGCAGAACCTTATCATGAAGTGATCACCAATTGGCAACGAGACTTTCAAAAACACATTGGTAAAAACCATGCCTCCTATTTTGATAAAAACGGATGGCTTTATTTTTCAAAAGAGATCTTTGACTTACTGTATCCATCCTATGGTGACACCTACCCAACATTTAACGGTGCCATCGGGATGACCTATGAACAAGGGGGCTCAGGAAGGGCGGGACTTGGAGTAATTACCATGGTTGGAGATACCCTTACCCTTGCAGAACGAATAGAACATCATGTAATCAGTGGGATTTCTACCCTTGAAACCGTTAAAAATCATCACATTAAATTAATCGAGGAATTTCAAAAATTCCAAGAAAAAAACCTGAATAACCCAATAACCACCTATGTGCTAGATGGAAGTTCTGCAAACCTTAGCGCCTTGACCACGCTGTTAGACCGTCATCAAATCAGGTATACAAAAGTCAACCAAGATCAAGGAAGTGAAGTAAAGGGATTTGATTACTTTACCAATAAAGAACATTCCAGAAAGCTGATTAAAAATGATGTGATCATCAGAAAAAAAAAAAAAAAAGGGAATTTAATCA
>JAIXRD010000077.1 GCA_027485365.1 Cryomorphaceae bacterium
ACGCTAAAAATAAGTTGGGATAATTAATAAGTGATTAGTCCGTATCAGTCCCTAATTTATCATTCGGAATTGGTTTAGCCAATGTTTTAATCAAATTAGCCAAACGCTCCGCCTGAATTCTTCGAGAAAATTGCTGGGTATTAATTGATTCACAACGAATTTCGCCATGATTTATAAATTCATCCCAAACATTCTCAATCTCTCGAATTAATTGCATCTTATTGGTAATGAATATGCCCGAATTAGTTTCATGAATAATCTCGGCTTGCACATTTTTTTCATATCCTTCATGTCCTTGTGAGAAACAAAACCAGATTCGTCTTTTCGCTGCCAGGTAATCAAATATTTTGGTACCAAGAATCGTGTAATCATTGAACAATAATAACACATGGTGATTCCTTAACGCAAATTGATACTCATGATTTGGAACAGCATCATGAAAATGTAACTTATCAGATAACAAACTGAATTTAGTTTTAAATGAATGCTTCTGCTCATCCGATAAATTGACCCCAAAAAAATTAATTTCCAATCTGATATTAACATTCAATTTAATTGCTTCACACAAACCCTCTAAGAACTCATTGATTGGATGCCATGGATAAATTCTTCCTCCAAATGCGATGCGTAAGATATTAGATTTATGGGATTCTCTCTCATGTTCTTTAACTAATTCATCATCATATCCATTTGGGAAAATGACTATATTTTTTAGGTTAGTAATTTCTTTTATTTGATTTGCAGTGAAATCTGATACTGTGTGAATTGACTTAGCAGTGGAAACAATGTTCTTTTCAAACATCTTATTTATCACATACCGTACGTTTGAATGTTGTCTGGTCTTATTATTGGACCATCGGTCCCGATAATCCGCAATCCAAGGAATTTGGTAGCTAGCACCTAATTTACGAGCATAGTGAAACAAGACAAACGGCTCTCCTGTGGCAATGATCACATCAACCTTATGTTGCGATAAATAGGATTTTGCTGCTTTGTAAATCTCTTTTTTGGGTCCAACGACGAAAAAAAACTGCAATACTTCATAGTATGCTGAAATCACTTTTCTTAACCTACTAAACCGTTTCTCCCCGTATCGCAATAAGATCCGATTGCTTAGGTTAGGAGCGTATGGGGTACGAATAATAGTCCCCTGAGGTGATTCTTCAATCACACACTCTTTACTCCAACCTGGGGCAATAAAATCCAGATGATTTCCATAAGTATTTCCCCACTGTCGAGTAATAACGATGGGTTCTATATCAAACTCCTTGAAATACTTAAACCAGCTATGCGGACGCAAGCCACCTACTGAAACGTATGGCGGAAAATCGTAGGCAAGGATTAAGACGCGGATCATGAATCAAAGGTACAAATTCCCATCGTGTAGTTGCCGATAGATTTCATTCAATTGATTCATAATAACCTCAGCAGCAAAGCGATTTTTTGCTGACTGACGGATTGTTTCCGGATCATACGCATCGAACGATTGAATCAGCTGAATCAGCCCTTTGGCGAAGGCCTCTGAACTTAATTCCGTTAAGATACCTGTTTCATGGGTAACGATATCCCTTACCCCTCCCGAATCTGTAACAACCACCGGTTTTCCCATCGCTTGCGCTTCAGCGATTGTTAATCCGAAAGTTTCTAACTTACTCGTTGAAAGAATCACATGATGCGCTGACATTTGTTCTTTTACCTCTGCCCGATTCAGTCTTGGCAACCAATGTACGTTTTCCAAGTTCAGGGATTCACACAATGCGCGAAGATGCTTTTCCAAAGGCCCCTTACCAGCAATTGAAAGTCCGACGGTTGGAAATTCCTTTTGCACAAGTCCAAACGCCTCAAGTAATAGTTGGTGATTTTTAATGGGAATAAAATTTCCAATAGCCAAGAACCTCAAGGATGTGACTTTTGAGAAAGGACCTATCGGGGAAGAAAAGAAAGAAGGGTTCACGATATTTGGAAGGACCATAAAGGTATCTTTGGACTTCAATGCAATGTTCGCCAAGGTGTGTTTCAGAGCAAAATGACTTACGAACAGCACCTTATGACAATGCGAATAAGCCTTTCGGGTAATAGAGATATCTTTTTTAGTGTATTGTTTTGGGTTAAAGATGAGTCCGGAGGTATGTTCTGTATGAACATGTGGAAGGTTATATTTTTTAGAGAGCTTATGTCCAATGACACCCCCCATAAACATTGCATGACTGTGGATAATTTTAAAATCCTTTGGGTCTAGTTGAAACTTTTTCATTGCAATGCGCACCCGTTGAAAACAATATACATAAGAGATTCCGCGGAAAAAAGGCATTGGTGGAGCCACACCAACACGTAACACACGAATACCATCCTCATCAGAAAAAGTCTGATATGATTGTTTAGTAATCGCATTCGCAAAAGTTCCGAGCATAAACGGATGAATCACAATGACTTGGTGTCCGAAATCTCTCAACATATGCGCTTGTTCTTGCACAAAACTGCCGGCTGTTGAATTCTCCTTGGATGGATACCAAGAGGTAATCAAAAGGATTTTCAAGGATCTTTTATTCATGGATCCCAACGTTGAATTGGTTTGCAAAAATTTTAACAAACTCGGCCAGGAAATAGGAAGAGGGTTGGTTAAACATCCCCTTCCAACACAATACCAAGGCGACACGCAATTGTTTGTTTTGTCTTGCTCGGTAGAGATACATTCGGTACTTGGAATCGACATATTGGTCGAAAAACACTGGCGGTAATTTACCTTCAAAGCGCGATGCATGATTGATTTTAAGGTCTAGAATTGCACTAACGTATTGATTCACCTCGACAACTCGTACTTTTTTCATTCCCTGGACTACCGTTCCATCGTTATGCACATGTTGAATGACAGTATATTTTTCAATTTGGTAAACAGGATATTGCGCAGCGATGCGCATCCAAAGATGGGTGTCCTCCCAGAGTCGAAATTTTGTGTCAAATAGATTTTCTTCCAATAGATCTCTATGAACACATACAGAATTCATTAGTATAAATTTAGCAGCTATTTCTTCGAGAATATTCTTATTACAATCCAGCATGCTGTGTTTATATTCCATTCCGTTTTTACGAATCAGATTACCTGTAACCAACATTTTTGGGGTTTCATTTGACTCTATTTCTTTATGAATTATTTTCAAATGTTCTTTTAAATACTCATCATCACTGTCTAAAAAGCAAAGCCTAGCGCCTTGAGCTTGTTTAATTCCATTATTTCTTGCGGCACTTCGTTCCGAATTCTCTTGGTAGAAATACTTAATTCGCTGATCCTTAAAGGAATTCACTACTTCTTTGGTATGATCGGTTGAACCATCATCAATGACAATCAGTTCCCAATCTTGAAAATCTTGATTAATTACGCTTCCAATACTTTGCGGCAAGAACGAAGCTCTATTATAGGTTGGGAGAATAATTGAAAAGAATGGTACGCTCATGTTGGATATCCAAAAATAGCACATTTCATGTGGTAGAACACATTTCGATAAAACTCCCTACTTTGAGTTGGTTTCCTGCGAATAGTCTTCCAAACTGCTTGCCAACCTTTCTTGGATCGTCCATTCCAGAAAAAACGAAAGGGATCAAACCAAGCTGCGTTCCAAAGATGTATGGCATAAGTGTTTTTTGTCTTAAATGACAAAGGGTCCAAACTGTCGGCTTGCTCAAAGGGCATCGGACAGAACGCGTGATGATTTAGTATTAAATTCTCATCTTTTGATTCAAGTTCATTATTCAGTTTAAACCCATATTTCTTAAAAACAGGAGCGATTACCTTAGGGATTGGGGTAAACTCTTCGTTTGTCAATACTCCACCAACGTAACGTTCCAAACACTGCCCAATTAGTTCGTTTTCAGGAACTGTACCTATGACTACAGGTTCAACAAATCCATTTAAGTCTTTGCCCCAAAATGAGGCATTAGATAACAATTCATTAAATGACTTCACCACGAGAACATCGGTATCCAAATATATTCCACCGTATTCATGTAGTATTCTCAGTCGGGCATAATCACTCAAAAAAGCCCATTTCTTTTCTCTTAATGCCTTTTTTGCAAACTCACCTTCAATGGGCGTATTGGTCAAGTCCCATTTTACTATTTCATAGTCAGGCAAATGATTTTGCCAGGATGCCATGCATCGCTTTATGTTTTCAGGAAATGGACCTCCGCTAAACCAAAAATAATGAATGGTTTTAGGTATCACTTTTGCAACATTTTTTTGAGTATCGATTTCGAGTACAATGTAAAGAATCCATACCTAAAGGACAACTTACAGATATTAACATGCTCTTTAAATGTAAAACTGGGGAAGGATTCTTTTGCCAAGTAACGAAACAAAAAAGTAGAAATCGTTTTGGACTTTGGAATGTGAAATTGTTTCAAATATTTAAAGATTATAACCATTTCTAAAGACCTTTCCTTTATTGACTTCATTCTAACCGTGTTTTCGTGAATCCTAAAAGAATTTAGGTGAATTGTCAAGTATCTCACTTTAGAACAATTTTGTAAAAACAAAATCCAAAATAGCCAATCTCCCATCAATTTCATTGAACTTAATTCTGTACGAATTTTATTCATTACATCCATTGCATGCGTTCTGCTAAAAACAACTGCGCTAGCATTTGGAATGAAATTGTCTGTCAACATCCATTCATTCGTAAAATCCTTAGAATCCATTACAAAATCACTTTTAAAAAATGGGTAGGCTTTCTTTGAAGGCATTTCACTAAATCCGTAACAGTCAGAGGAATTTGATTGAAAATCAATAATTCTGGAATTAGAAAAATTTATGGGTGATGGATCTTTCATTATTTTATACAAAAACAGTTCATCTGCTACATCATCGCTCTCCGCAATCCAAATCCAATCTCCTTGGGCAAGGTCCAATCCTTTTTTCCATTGAATAAAGGTACTTCCGCTGTTCACTTCATTATATTCGATTTGACTGATTTTCTCATGTCCTCGATAGCCTTCTATGATTTCTCGGCTGTTATCGCTTGAACAGTCATCCAACAAAATCACCTCAAAGTTTTTGTACGTTTGATTCAACACAGAATCTATGCGTTCCTTTAAAAAAGGCGCATGGTTGTAATTCGGAATAATTACGCTAACTAAGGGTTTGTATGAGGGCTCTCCATCCATTATTGAACCGATTCGTGTCGAATTCTTCTTTTGCGTAAAGGTAAGCGTTTTTCGAAAGTGTCTCGTATTGAGTATGATCTTCGAGTAATGAGCTCAAGCAATGTACGGTTTCATCCACACATTTCATGGGGTCTGTTAGCATGGCTTGTTCGCCATGGATAAGCACTTCGGGTATAGCGCCTACGGCTGTAACGATTGGAACGCATCCAAAGGCCATCGCTTCTGAAATTACTTTCGGGAATCCTTCACTTTCCGATGTAAGCACCAATACATGAGAGTTTTCGTATACGTGCTCAATAGACTCTTTGCGGGTAATTACGCCAAGACATTTCACATTTGTCGGTGTATTTACGCCCGGTTCAACTCCAACCGCATGAAACTTGATGCGAGGATTATATGAAAAATGTTCTGCAATTTCGAAAAACAGGGATATGCGCTTCTCTTTAGATTCTCGTCCTACAAAAAGTACATGGAAATCATCCTTAGCTTTCGTGGGTAATTCCGCTGGAATCGTGACCTGGTGATTTATAAATGAAATTCGTTGCATCAATTCCATTGGATAGTCCTGCTCTTGGTACAAGGGGGTAATCCATTTCATCAAACCGGCATTTACAAGAACCCTGTGATTGATTCTGGGAGCCCAATCGTTTAACAGATAGGATGCATCAGGTGTATTATTGTTCGAATTGTTGTGTACGATGTCGATAATTTTAACATGAGGCGCCAGATGGTACCATATAAAGTCGATGGATTCTCTTTTCCAGAAAATCACAATTGGATTGGAACACGCATTGATTTTTTTAACGAGACGTTTAATATACCAAGCGCTAATCAAGCTTCCGAATCGCGGCGCCTCAAGATAGTTTGATAGAAAGGTTAGTTTCCCAAAAGCCTCAAATTCCGACTTTAATTGAACACCTTCCTTCTTTCCTTCGACATGCTTTTTAAAGGCTTCACCTTTCCATGGATTCACTCGGTAACGAATGAATATTTCCTTAGGATAATTCGAGAGCGCATTCAAAACATCCAGATGAACGCGTTCTGTACCACCAACGGAGGCTAAAGGAAAGAAGAAAAAGATACGAGGCTTACTCATTTAATACTGCATTAAATAGTAACTTCCATCGAGTTGTTTGTACCTCAACTCCAAGCTTACTAATAAAAGTCGCTCTTATGTTGTCTTTCATTTCTCGATGTATCTTTTTGTTGTCGATTAAAAATATTAACTTATCTATAATATCGGCAACGTCTCTATCGCAAAATAGTCCATTCACTTTATCTACAATCACATCGTTTGGCAATCCAATACGGGTGCTAACGCTAGGAACTCCGCACAGGCTTGCCTCCATGAACATAGAAGGACCCGCATCAGCCTCTGATGTAATTAACGCAACATCTACCTTATTCCAAAAATCTGCTAAGGAATTGAGCGTCCCATCAAACTGAGTTCTCAACTCAATGGAATATCCAAGATTTTTCAAATGTTCCACTGCTGGCATCACATGTGAATAAAATCCTTTAAAGTCCCTATCTGGATTACCTGTCCAACCAACAATAAAAGGTTCTTTTCTATTTATGTCTTTTGATGTTGGGCAAAACACCTGTTCATCATACGCCATATTCGCAAAAAAAATCGGCTTAGTAAAGACATCTGAATATGTCTGCGCAATGCAAGGAGCACCAACCAGTAAGGCATCACTATCGATTAAATAGTTTTTATAAAATTCTTCTAATGATATTTTGGGATCAATACGGATTCCTTTGGGTGGAAATTGAGCGGTAAAAATCCCTTTAACTCGAGTTTTAGCCTTGATATGCCCGAA
>JAIXRD010000315.1 GCA_027485365.1 Cryomorphaceae bacterium
CAGTACCGTGGTCTGTGGTTATGATTAGATGGGCTCCGATTTCTCTAAATTTCAGTATCAGCTCTTGAAGCGGTGAATGCTCAAACCACGATTTTGTAAGTGAACGATATGCAGCCTCATCGCTGGCTAATTCTCGGATCATTTCCATTTCGGTACGGGCATGAGAAAGCATATCCACGAAATTGTATACCACAAAATTCACATCGTTTTCCTTGATCTGGTTGAATTGTTCATTCAATTTCTTGCCGGCTTCCAGGTTCGTGATTTTGTGGTAGCTCCACTTACATTGTTTACTTAGTCGCTTCAGTTGTTGCTCTAGTAATTCTTTTTCAAATTGATTTTTGCTTCCCTCGTCTTCCTCATAGCGCCAATATTGAGGGAATTTCTTTTCAATTTCAGATGGAAGTAATCCCGCAAAAAATGCGTTTCGTGCGTAATGCGTAGCGGTGGGTAAAATCGAGTAAATCACATACTCCTCCTCTTTTTGATAGGATTTGGAAATCAGAGGTTCAAGTATTTTCCATTGGTCGTATCGTAAGTTATCGATCACCAATACCGCTAATTTTTCCTTGCCTATTTTTGGTAATACCCGCGTGCGAATCATGTTGTGCAACATGTATGGCATGTCCTCGGTACCGTTCAACCAATCGAGGTAGTTGTCTTCGATGAAATCGCAAAACAGCTGATTCGCTTCTTTTTTCTGCATGTCGAAGATTTCCTTCATGGCTTTGTCTTCCGCTTGCTCTAATTCTAGCTCCCAATAAACCAATTTACGATACATTTCTGTCCATTCATTGGCGTCCATTCGGTTGTTTAGTTGCATACCAAGTTGACGAAATTCTTGTTGGTAGTTGACGTTTGTTTTTTGCGCCACGAGCTGGGTTTGTTGTAAGATTTTTTTGAGACTGAGTAATATTTGATTGGGATTAACGGGCTTAATTAGATAATCCGCGATCTTACTTCCAATGGCCTCTTCCATGATGAACTCTTCTTCGCTTTTGGTGATCATGACCACGGGCACCAACGGATTGATTTCTTTGATTTTGGATAATGCTTCCAACCCGCTGATTCCTGGCATGTTTTCATCTAAGAAAATGACATCATAGGCGTTTTCTTCTGCTTTGTCAATCGCATCAGTACCGTTAGTTACCCGGTCTACCGAATATCCTTTAGATTCTAAAAATAAGATGTGAGGTTTTAATAGTTCGATTTCGTCGTCAGCCCAAAGTATTTTACCCATTGCGTATATTTAAGTAAGTTTGCAGTATTAATTGTAAAAATAAGCAATTGCCAACTTTTTCTCATCCTTCCAATAAAAAGAAAATTATTAATGATCCCGTCTACGGATTTATAGCGGTTCCGGATGAATTGATTTTTGATGTCCTGAATCATCCCTACATGCAACGACTTCGTCGAATTATGCAACTAGGTCTTTCACACTTAGTTTATCCAGGGGCTCTACATACGCGCTACACGCATGTGCTTGGGGCAATGCACTTGATGGGCTTGGCGGTTTCGGTACTTCGTCGGAAAGGAAATGAGATTACAGAAGATGAAGAACGTGCCGTTAAATTGGCAATTCTATTACACGACATCGGACATGGTCCGTTCAGTCATGCCTTGGAATATGATATCGTAAATGGAGTTACCCATGAAGATTTGAGTGGGTTGTTTATAGACCGTTTATCCAAGGAATTCGGAGATGATTTAGGGAGGGCCAACTTGATTTTCAAAAACGAATATACGAAACCCTATTTACATCAATTAGTTTCTAGTCAACTCGATATGGATAGACTAGATTATTTGAATCGCGACAGTTTTTACAGCGGGGTAAGTGAAGGAATTATCGGTACGGATCGTTTAATTGAAATGCTTGCCGTTCATGAAGGTAATTTGGTGCTGGAAGAGAAGGCGATTTATTCCGTAGAAAAGTTTATTGTTGCCAGGCGTTTAATGTATTGGCAAGTATATCTTCACAAAACAGTAGTGGCGGCGGAGCATATGTTAATCCATGCCTTGCGAAGAGCAAAGCACTTGTGCAAACAAGGAGTACCGCTTTTTGCATCTCCAGCCTTGAACTTGTTCATACAAAGGGATGTAACATTGAATGATTTTAAATCGGACCCTCAATATTTAGATGCCTTTGCGCAATTGGATGATTATGACATTTGGGGGGCTATTAAAGTTTGGCAGCATCACGAGGATAGAATTTTGTCGCTCTTGTGCAGTGGCTTGGTGAATCGAAACCTATTTAAGATTGAAATTTCAAAACAACCCTTTCCAATCGATCGTATTTGCCTTGAGAAGGAATTGGTTCGCAATCATTTTAACATTGATTCGGAAGGTTTAGATGATTTAGTGTACCACGATTTATTGATGAATAAAGCCTATACCAGCGATAAGCAAAACATCAATTTATTAATGAAAAATGGTGAGGTGATTGATTTGGCAATGGCATCAGACAACCTGAATATTTCAGCCTTGGCGCATCCGGTAGAGAAATATTTCCTGTGCTATCCGCAACATCATTGACGTCCAAGCTTTCCAGCTTTCCAATCCTGAACTAACTTAGCCCAAGCATATGGATTGAATAAATTGTTCGATGGTAATTGACCGTTGGTGTACAA
>JAIXRD010000303.1 GCA_027485365.1 Cryomorphaceae bacterium
AAAAAAATATCCTAATATTTCCGTTGAAGGTTGGCAACCTGATATTCGTACCGCGTATGCGCGAGGAAAGGTATTTATTGCACCCATGCAAATCGGTACTGGAATGCAGAACAAACTCCTTGAGGCAATGGCTATGGGAATTCCTTGTATAACTACCCCCTTAGCAAGTGAAGCGCTTGCCGTTGTTTCCGGGGAGGATCTACTGGTTGCAAGAAACGCAGAAGAGTTTTTAAAACACATTCGTTTCCTACTTAAGAATCAAGAAAAGGCAGAAGTCATCGGATTGCAAGGAAGAACAACGGTAAAAAATATCTATAGTTGGGAAGGTGCGATTAGCGCACTAGATGCCTTGCTTATTCCCCCGCGTTAAATCGTTTGAAATGCTCGTATTTATCCTTGATATAGGTTATTAGCTCTAATTCTGAAGCTGTTTTCAAAAAATCAACATCCAGGTTCAAAAACAACAAAAAGGCATCGAAATCAGCTTCTGGAAGATCTATTATGTCATAGGCAACATACAAGCGCAGGAGCTCTTGAACCACTTTGCGTTGGTCATCTCGATATACTTGCTCAGCAATCCAACGTTTATTTTGTTCTTTTTTAGAAAACGCCTGATACAGGGCTGTAATTGGACTTTCCAGGATGTTTATTCCCGAGACCATTCGTGTATCTACCATAGCCAAGGCTGCACGCTCCTCTTTAATTTGCTCCAATGTTTTTAAAGGTTTCACTACAACTTCTGCAACTTCTTGTGGAAGCCGATCAATATACGCTAATACTTGACATTGGCAATTAGAATCCGGAGTTACAATAAATTCATAAATCGGGTATTGCTTAACTGAAAGCGCAATGCGTTCCGACGCTAACCCATACACGCTGAATGAACCGTTGGGTTGACCAAAACTCGCTTTTCCGCTGCTTCGATTTACGACCATTAAATTGTAAAAACTTTGCGGACGTAACGAATCGATAACTCTACCTCGAATTAACACCTTATCGCATTGAGCCTGAATCAAGGAAGACAGGCATAACGCAGCACAAAGTAAAATGGCATTAAAGCTTTTCAAAATACCAATTGAAATTTAAGGTCAACATCAAATAAATGGGAATGGCAAACAATAAAATCCATGAGATAAACAAGGCGATTTTACCGACCAACCCTAAATCTTTATGAATTGGAGCAATTAACAGTTCACTCACGTGAGAAGCTAAAATAGTATTTCCTTCCTCAATAGAAAACTCATCCAATTCAGCCAATATCGGTTTGTCTTTTATTAGAACTTGTTTAATCATGTGATAATCTCGGTTGGACAACTCCTCATAAGTTGAAATATAATTCACGTGTAACTCATTTAGCTCTTTCCGAAGTTGGTAATTCTTTTGCATGGCTCGAACCCTTATGCCCATTAAAAAACCAAATCCAGCAACGAGCCAATCCTCCATCAAGAATCCGACCACAATAAGCGTTAACGAAGAAATCAAGGCAAAAATCATTAAATACAAATCACGCTGACGGATAACGATTAGTTTTAAAATCTGTCCACCATCCAGGGGGTCGATGGGTAGTAAATTGATCGCATTAACAAAAATGAAAATAAACGAAAGCAACAAGAGCCAATCCATCTGATAAACGCCACTCAGGTAAAGTCCGATTGAACCTAATATGATTCCAGGAAAGGGTCCAAAAACAACCACCAATAAACTTTCTGTTTGCGAATAACGCTCCTTGCTACCTTGAACAAATGCTCCCATTAAGGGAATAAAAAGCATTCTAACATTTTCATAATTGAATCGTTTCATCATACTAAAATGACCAAACTCGTGCACGAGTAAAACCAACACTAAAAAAAAGACAAAATCAGAACGGTCACTGTACAAGCTTAAAAAAACGGCAATAAATAAAACGATAGTAAAAACTGTAAGCCCCCAATTACTTCGAACAACCTGTTTTTGAAGCTGCGGTTTTTCAGGGTATAATTCAAATTCAGCCATTAATTAGCGAAGGTTTTTCATTTGCCCCATCATACTCGCCATATTTCTTGGATTGCTCATCATTTTCATCATCTTACGCATGTCTTCAAACTGCTTAATGAGCTTATTTACATCTTGTATGGTGGTGCCACTTCCATTGGCGATTCGTGCCTTTCTGGAAGGATTTAAAATAGCGGGCATTGCTCGCTCTTTCGGGGTCATTGATCGAATAATGGCCTCAACGCCTTTGAACGCATCCTCAGGAACATCCACATCCTTCATTGCTTTTGACATTCCGGGAATCATTCCCATCAAATCCTTGACATTCCCCATCTTTTTGATTTGCTCCAACTGCCCAAGGAAATCATTAAAATCAAACTGATCTTTCATGATTTTCTTTTGCAACCTTCGCGCCTCCTCCTCATTGAACTGCTCTTGCGCCCGTTCAACTAAGGAAACAACATCCCCCATCCCAAGAATACGATCTGCCATTCTGGACGGATAGAACACATCCAAGGCATCCATTTTCTCACCAGTACCGACAAATTTGATGGGCTTATTTACAATAGACTTGATCGATAAGGCTGCACCGCCACGCGTATCTCCATCTAACTTAGTCAATACTACCCCATCAAAATCAATGCGTTCGTTAAATGCTTTCGCAGTATTCACAGCATCTTGTCCCGTCATGGAATCTACTACAAACAAAGTTTCTGAAGGCTGAATCGCCGCTTTGACTTGCGCAATTTCATCCATCATCGCTTCATCAACTGCTAAGCGCCCCGCGGTATCCACGATAACCACATTAAAGCCTTTTGACCGTGCATAAATAATTGCTTTGGTTGCAATAGATACAGGACTCTTCTCTTCCCGATCAGAAAATACTTCAATGCCTAATTGTTCGCCTAGAACATGCAATTGGTCAATCGCAGCTGGACGATATACGTCGCACGCAACAAGTAGTACATTTTTACCTTTTTTTGACTTTAGATAGCTTCCGAGCTTTCCAGTGAAGGTTGTTTTACCAGAACCTTGAAGTCCCGACATTAAAATGATCGCAGGGTTTCCTTTAAGGTTGATTTCAGCCTCGTTCCCCCCCATTAATTCAACTAATTCCTCATGACAAATTTTAATCATGAGTTGTCCCGGAGATACGGCGGTTAAGACATCCCTTCCAAGCGCTTTTTCTTTGACTGTATTCGTAAACTGTTTCGCTGTATTGAAGCTAACATCTGCATCGAGTAAGGCACGACGAACCTCTTTTAAGGTTTCAGCGACATTAATTTCTGTAATTTGACCTTGACCTTTCAGGACTTTGAACGCACGTTCAAATTTATCCGTTAAATTTTCAAACATAATCTAAAGCTATTGAAGCCACAAAAATAAGGAAATGTAAGCAAAAACCGAAGATTAATCTTCGATTAGGGTCGGTTTAGCCAATTTAGAATGACGTTTACCATATCCAAAGTAAATAACCAACCCAAGGGCTAACCATATGAAAAAATACAACCAATTTTCAGCTTTGATTTCACTCATCATGTACAAACAACTTAATAGTCCGAGCAAGGGAATCATAGAAAGATTTTTAAGCACGGTCATAACCGTAATAAAGATGGTAAACAGAATAAAAATCCATGTTGGTATTTTATGGGCAAAATGCTTAAACCCATACTGATAAAAATGTGACTTAGGTAAATGCAAAAACTTCAAGTCCTCAACTAAAGACATTTTCCCATGCAGTTCATAGTACTTATCAATGTTTCGTTTTGAAAATGAAAACGCTTCATTTTTATCTTGTATCAGGTGGTTTTTTAAGGCCATAATTTGATTTGGATTTAATCCTTCGATCATTTCAGCCTTGGTTTTTAATTGTTCTTTGTTGCTTACAAAATCCAAGGTTTGTTGTTTAAAGGACGTAAATAACAAGACAACGGCCCCAATTAGCAATACAGGCATGATATATTTCCCATTCAAATAGGGTGTTCTGAATTTACCACGAGGTATATCCGTTCTATTCTGCAACATGAGCACACCGCCACATACCAGCACAAAGGCAAATAAGGTACCAATGCTACAAAGATCGGTTACCATGGTTAAATTCATGAAAAGCGCGGGTACAGCAACCACAAAACCAACTACGATGGTAGCAAAGGACGGGGTCTTGTATTTTGGGTGAACCTTTGCAAATCGACTTGGCAATAAGCCATCCCTGCTCATGCTCATCCAAATTCTTGGTTGACCCATTTGAAATACAAGGAGCACTGAAGCCATTGCCACGACCGCACTTACTGAAATAATTCCACTGAGATAGGATAAGTTAATCTTGGTAAATACAAAGGAAAGTGGTTCACCTACACGCAAGGTTTTGTAGGACACAACACCCGTTAAGACTAAGGCAATCGCAATGTATAAAATCGTACAGATAATAATCGCCCACATCATCCCGCGGGGTAAATCACGTTGCGGATCTTCGCACTCTTCAGCCGTTGTAGAAATTGCATCAAACCCAATGTAAGCAAAGAAAACCGCTGATACGCCTTTCAATACGCCCCCAATCCCCTTTGGGGCAAACGGATTCCAATTGGATACATCAATGTAAAATACCCCTACGCCAACTACGAGTAAAATGACAGCCAATTTAATAATTACCATGGCATTGGAAGCATTTCTACTTTCTTTAATGCCGCGATAAACCAAGGCAGTAATTAAAATGATAATGAATAACGCAGGCAAGTCTAAAATCACATGAAAACCTAAAAACGTAGGACTTTGCTCGTAAGCGCTGTAGGCGGTTTGAATTGCCTCAGGTATATCTTTCAACGATTTTCCGGATTCTAATAAAGTCATGGCTTGCTGATGCCCTTTAAATGCGGAGAAATAATCCATTTGAGACCACAAGGGAATATGAATACCATCAATTCCCATAGCCGCAATTTTTATATTACTGAGCATATCGGTGAAGTAATCAGACCATGAAATAGCTACTGTAATGTTACCAATCGCATATTCCATAATCAAAGCCCACCCAATAATCCAGGCAATAATTTCACCAAAGGCCACGTAGGAATAGGTATATGCACTTCCTGAAACAGGCACTATTGATGCGAATTCAGCATAGGCAAAAGCTGCAAATCCACAGGCAATTGCGGTGAATAAAAACAAGAAAATAACGGCGGGTCCGGCCTGGTAACTCGCCTCACCGATGGTACTAAAAATTCCCGCGCCGATAATTGCTGCTATACCAAATGCAGTTAAATCCCTTACTTTAAGGTGCTTTCCAAGTGCACCATGTCCATCCGCTAATTGATTTGCTTCAAGTTGTTTTAAAATATCTGGTATTTGTTTTCTTCGAAATAGGGTTCGCATAATCTGAATTGAGCCTCTAAAATAGAAATATTTTTAGGATGAACCCTTTTTACCTACAAGTGTTACCTTTGTATCGTGTCAAGATTCATCGAAATAAAAGGGGCTGCGGCAAATAATTTAAAGCAAATTGATGCGCAGATTCCACATGGAAAAATCACCGTAATCACGGGGGTTTCAGGTTCTGGAAAATCAACCCTGGCTTTCGACACGCTATATGCTGAAGGTCAACGCCGATTTATTGAATCCATGTCGTCCTACGCGCGGCAATTTCTTGGAAAATTGGAAAAACCTAAGGTGGATTACATCAAAGGCCTTTCCCCTGCTATTGCCATTCAACAAAAGGTAATTTCTTCTAACCCGAGATCTACCGTAGGAACGACTACAGAGATTTATGACTTTTTAAAATTACTCTTCGCTCGTGAAGGAAAAACCTACTCACCCGTTTCTAATCAAGAAGTAGTAAAAGACACGCCATCAAGCATTCTAAGCGCGATACTTTCTCGTGAAGAATCCCCCTTTGCCGTGCTTTCACCGATTAAAGTGAATCCGAAACGAAGCGCACATGAAGAACTACAAATTATTGCAAATGAGGGATTTATTAGAATATATTTAAACAATAAGATAACCTTAATTTCGGATATAACTGAATTAGCGCCGTGCGAAGAAATAACCGTGGTGGTTGATCGATTCAAAACAACTCAATTAACTGAGCAAGAACAAGCGCAATTAATTGACTCCATTCAAATGGCCTTTGCTAAAAACGGTGGGACCTGTGGTATACTTAACATGACGAGCCAAGAAATCACTTGGTTCAACAACCGATTCGAACGCGACGGGATGACCTTCCAGGAACCCAGTTTGCATTTCTTTACCTTCAATAATCCGTTTGGAGCATGTAAAACCTGCGAAGGATTCGGGAGCGTATTAGGCATTGACCCGAACCTAGTAATACCCGATCCCAATTTAAGTATATATGAAGGGGCTATTCATCCATGGAAAGGTGATGTGATGGGAGAATACTTGCAGCAGTTATTGGTTCAAGCGCATAAATTTGAATTCCCGGTGCACAAACCGTATCGCTTGTTAACGCGTGCTCAACAAGAATTACTGTGGGAAGGAAACGCATATTTCACAGGACTTCGAGAGTTCTTTAAGTTCTTAGAAAGTCAAACCTATAAAATTCAATACCGTGTGATGCTTTCCAGGTATAGAGGAAAGACGCAATGCCAAGAATGTCAAGGTACACGACTCAGAGGTGATGCAGGGTATGTTAAATTTCATGGTAAATCACTTCAAGAGGTGGTCCTCATGCCAGTGAGCAAATTGGTCGGATTTTTTGAAGGAGCACAAGAATCGATTCCGACAAACAATGTACTTAAGCGCCTACTTCCAGAGATCATTCAGCGCATCAGATTTCTAAATGAAGTTGGTTTGGGTTACCTCACCTTGAATCGTTCCACCAATACCTTATCTGGCGGAGAATCACAACGAATTCATTTGGCAACCTCCTTAGGTTCAAGCCTTGTTGGTTCTACCTATGTATTGGATGAACCATCGATTGGACTTCATCCTAGAGACACTAAAAACCTCATTCGGGTTTTAAATTCTTTAAAGGAAATTGGAAATACACTCGTGATCGTAGAGCACGAAGAGGAAGTAATAAAATCCGCTGATCACCTCATTGATATAGGTCCTTATGCTGGAGAGAACGGCGGAACGGTTGTATTTCAGGGTGATTTATCCGCATTTAAAAAGAATAAGGGTTTAACAGCGAACTATTTTAATGGTAAAACGCGTATCCAAAGTCCAAGCACGCGCCGAAAAGCGAGTTATTCAATAAGCTTGAGTAATGCCAATCTTCACAACTTAACAGATGTTCATATCGAAATACCGCTTCGCCAATTGGTATGTATATCTGGGGTGTCTGGATCTGGAAAATCTACCCTCCTTAAAACCTTGTGTTATCCTGCCATAAAGCAAACATTATTCGACGCTAAAAACACCTTGTATCGTGGGTGTACTTTATCCGGAGACATTAATAAAATCAAGGAAATCGAACTCATTGATCAAAATCCGATTGGAAAAAGCTCACGAAGTAATCCAATTACCTACCTCAAAATCTTCGATGAAATTCGTGACCTCTATGCACGGCAGCCTTTGGCTAAAAATCGAAACTATAAACCCGGGTTCTTTAGCTTTAATGTGGAAGGTGGACGCTGTGATGCATGTGACGGCGAGGGATTTGTTACCATTGGCATGCAATTTATGGCCGATATTCAACTTAAATGCGATACCTGTCAAGGAACTCGATTCAAGGAAGAAACCTTGGAAATCATGTATCGCCAAAAATCCATAGCGGATTTATTAGAAATGACCTTAGATGATCTTTCTTCTTTTTTTCATGAAAGTTCCGATAAGAAAGAAAAGCACATCGCTTCCATGATACAACCTTTGTTGGACGTTGGTTTGGGGTATTTACGAGCAGGACAAGCATCCAGTACCCTTTCAGGCGGTGAAGC
>JAIXRD010000149.1 GCA_027485365.1 Cryomorphaceae bacterium
AATGATAATTGATTGGCCTTCATGGCATACGTTGTCATTCCAAATCCAATGGTTAAGGTAGCTACGATTACTAATAAGTAATTCTTCTTTAGTGTGGTCCACATACTTTCTTTTTAGAATAACAACTTATCGCTTTGAATTGGTTACAAACTTTTTCAAAAAGAATATATCTTTACGTAATATAAAATCAACAAGATGCGTTACCATTCATATCTCCATGTGCATAAAGATATAGGTCAACATAGGTTCAATGCCGAACATAGACAACCTTGTAGGTATTGTAACGAATACAAAGGAAGTCACTTTGAATTCACCTACCTTAAAGATTCCCTGGTTGTTCCCTATTGCAGTAAGAAATGCTTCATCGAAGATGGTAATACCTTAGAATCGAACGAATATACTCAATTTGTAGACCAGTGGATTGAATCCGGGGGCCGGGAACAAGCCTTGGAACAGGACAAAGAAGAAAGAAAATTACGTATTGCCGAGCAAAAAGAATATGATCAAAAACGTAAGCTAGAAGAACAACAAGAAATTGCCGAGAAAAAGAAGAAAGCAAAAAACAATCGGTTATTGCAATTTGCAGTATTTGTCATAGTCATAGGAGGATTGGGGTATTATTTTTTCTTATACAACCCTTATTCATCCGAACAAATGAGCAATGCCTGTGATTGTGTGGAGAACAGTTACGAAAACACAGGAATTGCAGCAGATAATTTACCCTACGAAGAACAAAAAAAACGCAGCTATTGTTTTGATCTTTTTAAACCTGAAGACTTCGAACTCTTAGAAGATGATCTGAAAGAAGTATATGAAAACATGGAGAAGGCTTGCGAAAAGTCACGGTAATATAAAGTTTTATATTATCGCTGCTTTTTCTACTACGGCTGCTTTGAATTCTTTTGACACGCTAAATTCTTTAAATGCTTCATCTACCGCCTCCGGAGATAAGCCATTGAGTGGTATTTTTTTGTTTTCATTATGAGCATAAGATTATCAAGTCAGAAAAGATGTATGTGGTCAAAGGTCATTTATTTTTTTTGAAAGCAATTTTGTGTGTTCATGTTCTAACCCAAGTGTACTTTGAAAAATTAAATGAGCTTTTTGGTAAAGTTCTTTTGCACTTTTATTGTTTCCTTCTGAAAGTTCGACATTGCCCAATGAATTATATGTTTTCCCAACCAAAGCAGGATTTTCTTCAATTGACAATATTCTAATTTTTAAAGCCAAATCTAAATAGAATTTAGCCTTTTTCGATTGACCATATTTTAAATATGCGTTCCCGAGATTAAAATAAATAATATGGTCCATTTTCAACACGTTAATATTTGATTCATTCATTACATTTAGCGCATGATTATACGCGATAACGGATTCTGAATAATTAAAAGATTTATATTTTTCAAGACCAATTGAATTATAGCACTTTAATATTTTCTCGGTTACTATTTTCATTGTAGAATCTATTTCACCCATTGTTCTTAAATAATTCCGGAAAATTAATAGATGAGAAATAGCCAATTTGAAGTTACGCATTCTATAATATTCATCGCCAATATTTTTATGAATGATGGCAATTTTTTGCTCATCATATTTGTTTAACCTTTCTTCTATTTCAAGTGTTCTAAACCAATATTTAACGGCATTTAAACTATCACCAATTTTTGTATGCGTATGTGCTATGACACTTAAGGTAGAAGCAACGTTTGAATGGTAGCAACCAAGATTTATTTCTTTTATTTTTAGTGTTCTTACAAAATAATCTAAGGCTTTATCAAAATTCTTCCTTCTTAATTCAACAATTCCAAAACATTCCAATATAGATGAAATATCTTCGTGTTTATTCTCGATTTGAATATTCAGAGACTTAGAATAATATTCAATGGATTTATCGAACTCCTCATTTAACATATATACTATACCAAGTTCATTGTAATTCACTGATATAGAAAGAAAAGACTTTGGTTTTTGTTTAAGATTTATCTCAAGTGCTTGATGAAAAAAAAGTATTGCTTTATTATAGTCTGCAACACTCTTGGAACAGTAAATGCCTCCAAGTAATTCGAGAAATGATGAATAATTTTTTGATTTATTATCTTCAAAACTTAAGGATTCTAGAGTTCTAATTTTACTAGGTAATTCTGACTCGGAAACAAATCGCAATGACCTTAAGTAAAGCAAAGCTTTTTTTAAGGTGTTCGGTTGAATTAAATTGCTCACATAATGATATGCTATAGATAGAGCTTGTTTTTTCTGCTTTCTATGAAGGTAATTTAATGCCTTTTCAAGCACAATAACGTCATTATCTGTAAATCCAATTAAGAGATTTTCCAACACCTTTCTAATCTGTATCTGATGAGCTAAGCGCAACTCATCATCCGTTTTAGGATTCCCGTTTAACTTTAAAAAAGCATTGGCCAAGGGCGCGATACAGAGATTCAAAGAAGCTCCACCAAGATTTATTAACCATGTTAATCTGCTTAAATCATCTTTTTGCACATCCCTTATCAAAAATTGCTCAACCCCTTCCTTAACCCCGTTGAGCTTATTTTCTTCAACAAGTTGTATCAAAGACTCAGCACCAAATCGTTCATTTCGAATTTGTATAACTTCGCCCAATACAAAATGAAAAAATCCTTCGACAGTAAAACTGACGAAAAGCTTTTCATCGCGAACAGATTCGGTAAGAACACCCTCTAGCAACATCTGCTGGTAAGGCGAATCAATTTGAATGCTCTTTACAAAATCAGCTACAATATCATCATCAAAGAGTGTATCTACTGAGAGAACATGTTGTTCATTCTCAAGCATTAGTTCTGCAAGGTGGTAAAGAAGGAGGTGGTTATTTGTCATTTTTAATTTTGGTAAATTCATCGAGTATTGTTTTCGTGTCTTCATGGTTTTCACCAAGAGTATCAATCAAAACTGCAACTGCTTTTTTATAATTTATAACTGATTTTGCCATATCCCTTTTACTATGATATATTCTGGCGACTCTCGCAAAAGAGTGACCAGTTCTAAAATTTTTTAAGCCATATGAGAATAGGTCTATTTTTAATGATTTTTTTGCGAAATACAAAGCTTTATTCAAATCATCCTGAGCAATGTGAATATCGCTTATTTGTCTATAAATGTTTTTAACATATTGATGATTTGGCCCACTTACTTTTTTCAGAAACAAAATACTTTTTTTATATTTTTCTATAGCTTTTTCATAATGCAATTCTTTTTTACAAATCATTCCGTATATTTCATAACATGAAGATAACAAGTCAAAAGATTTTTGTTTATCAATTTTCTTCAGCCAACTCAAGGCATTCTCAATATAGACTTTTGCCTTTTTAACATCACCATCTTTTAAATATAAACCAGATAAATTTGAAATAGTTGAGATTGAAATAATATGATTTTCTCCAAAAAGTTTTAAGCGAATTTCAAGACTTTTCTCTAACAGATTAATTCCTTCACTGACATTTCCATTGTAATAATTTATTAATCCTAAATTATTTAAGGCAACCGCAGTTTCTTCATGATACTGTCCAAATTTTGAAAGTCTGTAAATAAATACTTTATGAGAATAATCTAAGGCTTGAACCACTTCACCTTTATGTATACTTAAATTTGCGAGCGTATTTTGTACAAAATGGTTGTTTTCACTTTCTATTTTTAATGCTTCTGATAAGGTATTTAAAGCTAGATCATATTGGCCACTTGCAATATAAGCATGGCCAAGATTATGAAAAAGCTGATGTAGAGCACCTGAATTATTTTTAGATCTTTTAGCAAGAGATTTCGCGTATAGAGCATATTCTATACTTTTTTCTAATTTCCCAATTTTATAGTAAATACGACTAATATCACGAGGAACTTTATAATCCTTAATCTTATCTTTATTATTAATATAATAGCTGTTGATTTTATTGATAGAAGCATTTGGATCTCGAACGTGAATTACCAAATTAATGAATAAATAGAAGTTGTTATAATTTAACTTATGTATGATTTCAATCAATATTGAAGATATCTGTTCAACTAATAACAACTGATGATTATTCGAAAAATGCTTGACTAACTGTAAAAGAAAATCGTAATCGTTATTGGATGGATTTTCAAATAAAACTTTAAAAAAATTGTCTAGTTTGGTAGCATCAAAAACATTAGTGTGCATATTAAGACTCTTGTAAGATTTTAATTTTTGAGCAATAGGTTTGACACTAAGACTTATGAAATTCTTATCAAAGTCAATTAATGAAGTGATTAAATTCAAACCATCACACTCCAAAACTTTGCAAATAAATTCCTCAATACCCTGACTTAGACCGTTGAGCTTATTCTCCTCAACAATTTGCTTCAATGCATCCGCGCCGAATTCTTCAGTTTGATGATATATAACCTCACCAAGAACATGATGAAAATACCCTTC
>JAIXRD010000060.1 GCA_027485365.1 Cryomorphaceae bacterium
AAATATGCTCTAAGCTCTGTTGGCCTACTTAAAAACTATACTTTATTAAGAATGTCATTTGATGATGCACTAGATCTTTTTCAAGACTCATTTTTCGACTTTATATATTTTGATGGATATGCCCATACTGGCGAAGAAGGTGGTAAATATTTTACAGATTGGTGGAAGAAATTAAAAGTAGGTGGAATTTATTCTGGTGATGATTATCACTCATCATGGCCGTTGGTAGTTTGGGCTGTTAACGCTCTCTCAAATGCAACCTCTTCAAAATTAAATATCACTGGTTTGCATAATCATTACCCATCATGGTTTATTGAAAAGAACAATGCAATTCATTTAAATGCACCATTAGATAAGGATTTATATGAAATTGGTCAAAAAATTAGATCTGAGACTAGATTTATAATTCGCCCCTACGAAATCCCACGTATTAATAGTAATTAATTTTTAGAGAATTTTTTTATGACTATTATTGCAGGCGGTTTATACCGAATTAGGCAAAAATATCCTGATATCAACCTAAGTAACTATATTATTGTTGGCTGGGGAGCTGGTCAATTTTTTAAAGACAATTATCCTTTAATTAGTAAAAAATTTTCGCTTGATTACACGATTTGCCCTCTTAAAGAAAATCATGGAAAAATAATTCACAATGTTAAAGTTATTGCGCCGGATGAAATTAGTTCATTTAAAAAGCCATTATTAATTGTTATATTTTCAAATCATTCTTCTATAATAATGAATCAAATTAGGGATTATTTTGGTGATATACCTGTTATATCCTCACTTGATATTAATCCAGATTTTTCACTATCTTTAGAATTAGATGGTTTTTATAATAGTTTTGAAAATTTTAATTTTTCACAGAAAAGTTTAAAAAATCCTTTATTTGGAATAGTTGTTCAGGGTCTCATATACGATTATACACCACAAATATTAGCTTGGAATAAACTTAGAAATCCTGATTCATATCAATGCATGGTCACCTGGGATCATCAATCAAAAAATATAATTGATAAGTGTTTACCATGGCTTGACGAATTAAAGTTAGTTAAGCAGCCTGATATATTAGGTCCGTTCCTTTTTAATACATCAATTAGGTCTTGTAAAATTGGATTAGATTTAATTGCGAAAAATAATATTAACTATGCTGTTCGTACACGAAGTGACAGTTTTATTGTTGGATCCATCTATTCTATATTAGAAAAATACTTTACCAGATTTAGGAACATTAATAAAATTGCTATTTGCCTTGGTTTCGCTTGGAAAAATGTACCTTTTCATTTTTCTGATCGATTAATGGTTGGACATACTGAAAGTTTGCTGAATGCTTGGTCTTTAAATGAATTTAATTATAATAGTAATTTTGAAAATTTTATTGAAAATTATGGTAATTTAAATTTAAATGCTATTAGTAATATTACTTCAGAATCCTTGTTTTGGCGTAATTTTGCTACAAGACTCAATTATCAATCTGAAAATTTAATTGATTCATATAAATTTGCACGTGATTTACTTCTCCCACTTGATCCTTTGTTAACTCATAAATCGATTAAGTTACTTAGCTTGTTTGACTTGAAATTCGATAATAACTTATCATTTGATACTAATTCTTGGGATAATTTACATAAAAATTTTGATGATTATGTTGCTCATGCAAAATTTATAGATGAAAATGCCTTTCAATTAAATGACTTGCTTTCAAAAAAAATTGGCTAATAAATAAATGAATTCCTCCATTTTTTTAAAAAATTATGGTTTTATTTTAATAAAAAATTATTTTAATACCAACTCTGTTAATTTTGACTTAACCAATTATCTTTTATCAGCTTCTAAATTTTCCGACGGTGTCATCACCTCCATACCCCAGCCCTACATGGCTGCGATCAGTCAACGAATCAAAAGCATCATTCCAGACTTGGCCAAAGATCTAGATCTCAAAATAGCATCAAACCGGTTTGCTTACTGCGCTATAAGCATTGACCAATCGAATGCAGCACCGCAACTAAAAAAACCCTTCAACTACCACCAAGATCCGAAAGTTGTACCAGGTGGTGTGCTGAATTGGCATCTAGACCATTACAGCTATTACCTTCACCAAGATCACACCAATTGGTTGATTTGTTACATACCGATCTTCAAGCCCTCAAAACATCTCACCAATCTGGCCATCGTACCGACAGATGTGGTGAAACAGCATGACCCTCATTTGCATCGAAAAATTCAGGGTCGAGGCGCCATGCGCTTCAGATGCGTGGAAACCGAAACCCTAGAGTGGTTTGAGATGCGCTTTCCGGGTCAGTCGATCAAAGTCGGGGACTGGTTTGCAATTGACGACTTCGACGATTCAAGTCCTGGCTTCAAACTCAATATCGATTTAGAGGCACACAAAGTGGTGCCAGAGCTTGAAGTGGGTGACCTTCTCATCATGCGTGCGGATGTGATTCACCGCACCCATGATGCAGGATCTGACAGAATTTCTGTTCGCTGTGATGCAATACCTTTGAATGCAGCAAGGCTTGATACTTGGCGAGGCTTGATTTGGCTTAGCGTGCAATACCCGTTCATGGGTGCCAAGCGCCGCTACAACATTGCTAAGTGGCTGCGCCATGAATGGCCTAACCGTTTACGGCTTCACAAAACGTAAAAAGGCCCCGAAGGGCCTTTTTAGTCTGCAGTAATAAATTACTTAAGCAAGGCAAGCACCATGGCTGGCATTTGATTGGCTTGCGCCAACATGGCTGTACCGGCTTGTTGGATGATTTGCTGTCGTGCCAAGTCGCTGGTGGCATTGGCGTAGTCTGTGTCGGCAATCTTACTTCTAGACTCAGAAGTATTTTGAATCGAGTTATTGAGATTGTCTACAGCATACGTTAAGCGGTTAATCACTGAGCCCACTGTTGAGCGGCTGGTGTTCAAAGCTGACAAAGCCAAATCAATCAAAGATAAAGCAGCACTTGCATTGGCTGCCGTACTGATTGCCATGGTTGCAGATAACCCATAGCCAACCAAAGTCCCGGAAACAATAGAAATTTCCAAAGTGTCTCCGGCATTGGCACCAATTTGAAAGCCAAAGCTAACGGTGGAACCACTTAGCAAATTGGTTCCGTTCCACTGGGTCGTGGTTGCAACTGTGGTGATTTGGTCTCGCAAGGCAGTGAACTCTGTGTTCAATGCCAACTTTTGAGCTGAAGAATAAGTGTCGGTACGAGACAGCACAGCAAGTTCACGCATTCTTTGCAAAGCGTCAGATTGGCTGGCCATTCCACCGTCTGCGGTTTGAAGCATAGAAATAGCATCATTGGCATTTCTAGCTGCTGCACCCAAACCCTTAATTTGTGCGCCCATACCTTCTGAAATACTCAAACCAG
>JAIXRD010000130.1 GCA_027485365.1 Cryomorphaceae bacterium
CAGAACTCCCTTCGATTAGTGCCTGCGAATCCCCTATGCCTACATTCGTTATTACAGGTACTCCCATCGCCAAGGACTCCCCTAATTTAACCGGTGAGGAGGCACGTTTAGAAAACGCAGGCTCTATGAATTGAATGCTCGCTTGCGCTAGATTAAGGAATGAGGGAACTTCATGATGGGGTGCGCTGTGAATGAGCACGCGCGAAGAAAGCGAATGATTTGAATTAATTATTGTTCTTGCTGCGACGGTGTCTTTTGTGAGAATTAAAAAATACCATGAGGAATCTACAGCAGATAAGGTATTAAAAAAAACAAGTTCTTGGTCCAATCGATACCATGTACCTACGGATCCCACATGAATTAACACCTTAGCCTCATCAGGCATTCCTAAGGAACGCTTAAGGTCCAATTGTGGGGTCTCGGGTTGAAATAACTCCGAATCAACACAACAAGGAATCACGGTGGATTTATTTTCAATAATACCTGAACCGTAGCGTTCCGAAAGGGCTTTAATCCCGTCGTGGGTTAAGGAAACAAGTGCATCACATTGCTTAACAAACACCTGTTCTTTGCGTAGGAAGTAGCGGTATATCCATCGATACAGGAGATTATGTTGCGGCCATAAGTTCCCATCAACCCGCTCATCTGCCCAAAGGCCACGCATATCAAAAATCACCCTCCGTCCTTGGTTAATGGACATGGCTACCAGCATGGGAAGATAACTGCGGCAATGAATAATTGTGTGAGCGGTCGTAAGTATCTTCCGTGCCGTACGTTTCATACGCCAAAGATCATATACCGTTGAGAACACAGCTGGTTTCTTGGTATAGGAAAGCGGCATCCATTGGATATCTCTCCCCTCAAGCTGTTTTTGTACGTGTTGTTTGTGAGCAGAAAATGCCTCCTTTTTTTCAAAAGAAATGATAACGAAGCCCATCCCTTGTTGCTCGAGACCAAGCAGATAGGGCAAGATTTGAGCTTGTCCCAAAGGGTCGGTTAATCCGTCGTAGGATAAATAAAGGGCTTTCCCGTGAAGGTCCATGCCTCAAAAATAGGCAATATAACCGAAGTGGATTTTTCCGGAACGTGCATCAAAGGGATTATTTTTTTCAAGCCCTAGGGCGTAGGCCAAAGAAAAAATGCCGACCGTTGAACCAATATTCGCTCCAACACCGAATCCCATAGGCGCATCTTTTCGGTAACTGTTATTGCTTCTGTTTTCATAGATGGATTGATCGAAGAACGCAAAAACAGCCGAATTCCGGTCGAGTAAATACCGAAGTTCCACTTGATTTACACTTTTGGTGGTGGCTAGAAATTGTTCTTCGTTAAACCCTCGCTGCGTGTTCAACCCGCCAAATCGATAACATTCATTTGAAAAAATGGAAGGTGCCAAATAGGTATCAAAAGATAACTGATAACGGATAACCCAGCGCTTGGCTATGGGAATAAAATGCTCCAGATTCATGGAAACTTTGGCATTGACAACCTTTCCCGATGTATCGTTCAAAACGCTCCGTTGCCCAATGAATCCTTCCAGTTGAAATGCAAGTCCGGCTCGTGGATTCGGTAAATAATCCAATTTCTTATAGCTAATACCAAGACCGTACATGGAATTTTTAAGAGAGGTAACATTCAAGAACTCTGCGTTGCTGTTAGCCGCATACAAGCGATTACTCCCGAAATAGGAAAACATGCCTTTAAGCTGCCAATGCCTACCCACTTGATATTGTATTCCAAGCGTTGATTTCAGTTCCAGAAAGGTAGAATCCCGTTTATATAAATTCAATTTTACTTCGGTTCCGAGCAAGGAATTGAACACGTACGGATAAAGTAACCTGAGATTGAGTAGTTGGGTAGCTGGTTTAATGCTTCGCCAATTGAAATCAAGTTGTTCCGCTCGACGCAGGGCATTGTTTAGTTTCAACTGTAATTCACCGGTTAATCCAATTTTTTGGCTCACGGGATTTGGCTGTAAGCCTAAAACACCATTAACATTTGAAGATTTGGTGGCCTTTAAATATAGAAAAAGGGTCATGCCATCTTTTGAAAACACAAAATCTGAAGGTTTTATGGCATCAACAAAGGTCAGTTGTTCAATTCGGTCATCGACATCTTTTAGCTTATCCATTGAAAATAAATCACCTGAACGAATCCCAATAATTTGTTGAATAGGTTTCAAGGCAATGGAGGAGTCACCTTTGATTACTATTTCTTTCCATTGCATTCTACGTCCTTTGATTAAAGAAACATTTAATGAAATCAATCCCTTTGTATAACCTAGGGAATCATAGTTGTATGTGGCGAATGGGTACCCATTATTTTGAAATGTTCGAATGACCTGTTGTAACGCTGATGCATAAGCGCTCGGTGATTTAAATAAAATGGCATCAGCGACACGCACGGATGAACGCGCGTATTGTTCAAACCACGGAACAAGCTCCGGGGAAAGTGTAAGTTGAACCCCCTTAAATTGCTCTCCGGGAAATACCTTAACCGTAATATTGGGGGAATCGGAGAGCGAATCCACATCGAGTGTTGCTGTATAATACCCGAGTTCGGTTAGGTATAACGACGCTTGCATTAATTCCATGGCAAGGAATTGGCGTGATGCGAGGGCATGTGGTTTTTTGAAGAACGAAGAAGAAACAGCATCCGAAGGGGCTGTAAATAAATAGCTTACACTCACTTTTTGGGAAAAAATCCCCGAAAAAAGGAGCAGGCTACTCAGTAAAACTACATACTTCATTCTACGTGTAACGCTTTAATTGAACATTAAATTTTCAACATTCGGGCAACCTTCTTACAAATTTTGTAACTTTATATCGTCAAGACTCGTTAGAAGATACACAAACAACAAAAACACACAACTATGAAAACGAAGGTAAATGTTTTAATTCTATTGGCTGTTGTTGCATCTGTGATTTTATCATCGTGTGGTGCTTCAAGAAAAGCTGGTTGCGATGCTTACGGGTCTACGAAGACGGAAATTCAATCAAACGATTTAGCTTCAAAGTAAGATATACGCATTTTTCAACGCATTAAGCGCTGAAGGTACAAGGCCATTTCGGATTGTATGTTCAGCGCTTCTTTTTTTACAGCCACTTCAAAATCCGTTCCTGATCCTGCATAAATAATGGATCGTGAGGCATTTACCAATAAACCACAATCCGTAGTTGCACCGGCATTAAATACATCTTCTAAAGAGCCTCCTTGTGCCCCAACGCCAGGAACCAATAGGAAATGTTCCGGCGCAATCCGTCGGATATCTGCTAATTGTTCTGTGCGCGTGGCACCAACAACAAACATCAAATTTTCAGAAGTCCCCCATTCCATTACGGTAGAAATCACCTTGGCGTAAAGCGGTTGTTCCTCCTTGTTTGCATAATATTGAAAATCGTTTGCTCCTTCGTTTGAGGTTAATCCAAGTACAATGGCCCACTTGCCATCAAACTTCAAAAACGGTTGAACGCTATCTTTTCCCATATAAGGAGCAACGGTAACGGCATCGCAAGGAAGTTTTTCAAAAAACGTTTTCGCATAGGCCGTTGATGTATTACCAATATCTCCACGTTTTGCATCGGCAATAATGAAACATTCGTCCGGGATATACTTAATCGTTTTTTCAAGGCTTTCCCAACCTTTAACCCCAAGCGCCTCATAAAATGCCGTGTTGGGCTTATATGCTACGGCGTATTCCGAGGTTGCATCAATAATCCGTTTATTAAATTCAAAGATTGGGTCCTCGAATTCCAATAAATGGGCTGGTATTTTTTCCATTACAGGGTCTAAGCCCACACACAGAAAGGATTGTTTTGCGAAAATTTGATGTATGAGTTCGCTCCGTGTCATTATTCTTGACCTTTTAATTTTTCAGCATTCTCTGCCATGCGCAATGAATCGATCATTTCTTGAATGTCTCCATTCATAAACGACGCCAGATTGTACATGGTTTTATTAATTCGGTGGTCTGTAATTCTCCCTTGCGGATAATTGTAGGTTCTAATTTTAGCGGAACGGTCCCCGGTAGAAACCAAGGTTTTTCGTTGCGCTGCACGTTCATTATGGATTCGGTCTAATTCTGCTTGATACAAGCGGGAACGTAATACTGAAATTGCCTGCTCTAGGTTTTTATGTTGAGAGCGCCCATCCTGACATTCAACCACCACTCCGGTAGGAATGTGGGTTAAACGAATGGCTGATTCGGTTTTATTAATGTGCTGTCCTCCTGCACCCGAAGCGCGGAAGGTATCTTTACGGACATCATTCATATCCAATTTGAAGTCTACTTCTTCAGCTTCCGGAAGCACGGCAACAGTAATTGCTGAGGTATGAACTCGACCTTGTGATTCGGTTTCTGGGACGCGCTGTACGCGATGCACTCCAGACTCAAACTTCATAGCGCCATAGATTCCGGCCCCTGTTATTTGAATTGAAATTTCTTTAAACCCTTTTGTTGTTCCTTCTGAAGAGTTAATTACTTCCGCTTGCCAACCCATTTCTTTAAAATACATGGTATACATTCGGAAAATGTCTTCAACAAAAATACAAGCCTCATCACCTCCCGTTCCGGCACGCAATTCCACGATGGCATTTTTGTCATCTTCTGGGTCTTTTGGAATCAGCATCATTTTGATTTCTTCTTCCAAAGCTGGTCGTTCTTGTTCTAAGGCATCGATCTCTTCCTTGGCCATTTCGCGCATTTCAGGATCGGTTTCTTGTTCGAGTAATTCTTTGCCAGAGCTTAAATTGGATAGGACATTTGAATAGCGTTTGTAATAGCTTTCAAGTTCTTCCAATTCGCGATATTCCTTACTCAATTTAACGAAACGGTCCATGTCAGAAATGATGTCCGGATCGGTAATCATTTTTCCGACTTCTATAAATCGAAAGTGGATGGCTTCAAGTTTGGAAAGTAAATCGCTCATGCATTAAATTGTGTGCAAAGGTAAGGAATTGAGGCTAAACTCAGTCTATTATCCCGCATAGTGCAATCTAAAGTATACTTTCAATGCCTCTCTGCGTAAAATTTGCCAGGCTAAATTCTCAAAGAAATCTTCAGTGCTTGGGTCTAATACTTCTGATGTTTCGGGTAAATCAACACGGTATAAAAACTCAGGTAGCGAACCTGGAGCAAGTTCACGCAAGAAAATAACGAGATGCTTATGCATTATAGGAAGTTCTAAACCATCCACAGACGAGATGAACAAGCCAAGGGCATGGATGTCTTTTTCTAGTTGGGCCCAAACCGCTTGAAGCAATTCATGCATTGACAATTCAGTACGTAAGGCAGAAAACTGCGGAACCAGTTGGTGTAAATTTGAGGGAGCCATGTGCTATTAAACGTTAAAAAAATGAAGGCCTTAAAAATTCTAGCTAACTTAAATAGAAAACAACAACACACACAACTTATGTTAGTAAAATTATATTCAAGCAGTGTATTTGGAATCACTGCTACCACCATCACTGTTGAGGTAAATATCGATAATGGATTAAATTTTTATTTGGTAGGACTACCAGATAATGCAGTCAAAGAGAGTCAACAACGCATTCGAGCAAGTTTTAAAAATAACGGATTTCATTTCCCAGGGAAAGAAATCACCGTGAATTTAGCCCCGGCAGACATCCGGAAGGAAGGCTCTGTCTTTGACTTACCGATAGCCCTTGGAATCCTCGCTGCGAGTAATCAGCTAAGGCATGATTGCCTTTCATCCTATCTCATCGTAGGTGAACTTTCCTTGGATGGTTCGCTTCAAGCTACGCGGGGGGTGTTAGCCATTGCCTTGCAAGCACGAGAAGAGGGATTTAAAGGAATCATCGTTCCAGAAATTAATGCCTCTGAAGCGGCGGTTATTGAGGGGCTTGAGGTATATGGCTTATCCAACTTAACTCAGGTTGTGAACTTCTTAAACGACCCAAGTTCTTGCTCCCCTGCAATAGCCCCTGCGATAGATGCACACGAGCAGGCAAACTTTGAAATTCCTGTAGATTTTAAAGAGGTTAAAGGACAGTTTGCAGTAAAACGCGCCTTTGAAATTGCAGCGGCAGGAGGGCATAACATTA
>JAIXRD010000208.1 GCA_027485365.1 Cryomorphaceae bacterium
ATAGTGTACGTCCCTGAATTTAATCCATCATTATTAAATCCTGTCATTGAATTACTCCAGCTTGCTGTATACGGTTCTTGTCCTTGAGTTGGTGATATAGTTAATGCTCCGCTACCTTCAGTGCATCCGTTGGTTATATCCAATGCCACATCCATATTGTTTTGAGTTGCAATGGCCATAGAAACAGCGGCATTTGCATTTAATCTTCCAACACCAATTGATCCTACATACGATGGATTCAAAGCGTCGATATTTACTGAACTTGCTTTTAAAATTTGTTCGATTTCATCATTGTCAATGCATGGATTTACACTCAACATTAAGGCTACTGTTCCTGTTACAAAAGGTGCGGCATACGAAGAACCTGATGCGGTCATGTAATTTACCGGAGAATCTGAAATGTTAACTTTATATCCTGGCGCAGCTAAGTCAACTGCACTGTTGTGTTGGTGGGTTGTGTTCGGGTTCCCAGGGTTTTCCTCGTGATTATCAAATTCCCCAATACTGGTTACAGAGAATACGTGATTATATGATGCTGGATAAGTCATCGCAGATGGATCACCACAGGTTGTTCCGTTCCCTGCTGCTGCAACGATAAAGGTGCCATTTAAATAAACTTCATCGATTACGTCTTGTTCAAATTGACTGTATGAACAACCCGAGAACCAACTCACATTGATTACATCAATACCTGCATAGGTAGCCGCAAGTAATTGATTAAAGTTCATTTCATAAAAAGCGATGGATGAATTAAATCCAATAGAACTCAATCCAACCTGATTGTCAGTTTTTCCTGCTGCTATGATTGCCACTGCAGTTCCGTGTTCAGATGGTAAGGTGTTGTGGTAGTCGTAATATGTGATTTTCCCAGCTAATTCTTCGTGGTATGGGTTTAAGTTTTCATCGCTGATACCAACTATGATTCCGGCATTAGATTGTGTTTGATTCCAAGCTTGCTGTGCTTTAATTAAGTCCAAGGCATAGTTCGTACTGAATTCAGCATTATAATCATTTGGAACATACAAGGTTTTGTATTCTGGTGCTCTTTCGATTTCGGCTATAACACCTGGAAAGTTTCTGAGCGTATTTTCTAAGGTTGCAACATCACACGCACAATTGAATTCATACACGCCTTGTAATTTTTCTTTTTTTGAATTTGAAAGGGCCTGATGAACTTCACTCACGCCAATTTGATTTAAAGCATTTGCAAAGGATGGATTTGTTGATCCTATAGTCCCGTTTTCTAAAACGCGAGGTGTACTTTGCCGATCAGAAATACGAGCCCATACACGAGCGCTTTGTGCTTCTGTAGTAAAACTGCTAATTCCGATTAACCCGGTTAATAGGATGCTTAAGTTGATTTTGTTTTTCATGGTTATTTTTTTTTAAGTCGTTTCTGAGACAAAGATGAAGACCATTTAAAAAGGGTAGGGAATTCTATGTCAACTTGTATGCAAATTACACCTTGTTACGTGGACGTATTTAAGCAGTTTTGTGGATAAGTCTACGCGTAACTACTTAGTTACTAGTTATTTTTGAGCTGTTCGGTATAGGAAAAATGCAATGATTCCAAACAGTAAATTCGGCGTCCATACAGCGATTATCGCAGGTAGACCAACATTCAATGCAGCAACAGCCATTACTTTCATGGCAAAAATGTAAACAAATACAAATCCGAGCCCAATGGCTATGTTCAAGCCAATGCCCCCTCGTTTTTTGCGCGATGCTACCGAAACACCGATTATTGTAAGAATATACGTAGCAAACGGATATGATGTTCGTTGATGCATTTCAATTTCATAATAAGGCACCCTCGAAGAACCCTTCAATTTTTCTCGTTTAATCAGATGAGCTAATTCAGGGTATGTCATAGTTTCGGCTACATTTTCTCGCTGAGCCATTTCATCAATTGAAAAACTAAGCACTGTATCCATGCTGGATCGATATTGTACCTTGCCTTTTGGGAAACTGATCTGTTTGATATATACATTTTTTAAGGTCCATTGCGTAGTCCCCGGACGATTAATCGCTTCGTTTGCTTTTAAAAAGAAGATGGGTTGACTGGAATCACCCCACTGTTGTACTACGAAATTAGTTACTTTCCCAGCTTCATTCGTGTAATTGGAAAAGTATACCGAAGTATTCCCTGGATAATCCGCATGGTAATTTTCAACCATCATGACATCCCGATAATATTTCTCCTCAAAACCTAACCTAAGTTTATTGGCATTCGGCACAATAAAGTGATTCAACAGCAGCGAAAGGAGCATAAGTATGGTCGCTGCGATCATATATGGCCTGATGAAACGAGCTATCGGTTTACCCGAAAACCACATCGGAATCAATTCGGTGTCTTGCGCTAATTTCGCCGTAAACCATATTACGGAGATGAAAATGATCATGGATGAGAACATGTTGCCATGAAACAATAAGAAGCTCAAATAATATTCGAAAATTATAGCCTTGACAGGCGCATTGTTAGAAATAAATTCACTTAATTTTTCCGAAATATCGAATACCATCGCAAAAAGCATGATGATACCCAACATGAAAAAGAAGGTGCTTAAAAACTTCCGAATGATGTATTTATCAAGAATACTTAACATTATAAGCGTCTCGTTAACATTGGGATTAATTCAGTTTTCCAGGATAAAAATTCACCTGTGGCAATTTTGTTCCGAGCTTCTTCCATAAGCGTTAGGAAAAAAGTAAGGTTGTGCAGGGTGGCAATCTGCATTCCTAAGTTCTCTTGTGCCTTAAATAAATGTCGCAAGTAGGCTTTCGTATACACATGATCCGCCCAAAGACCTGTGCTGCTGTCGATTGGACTAAAATCAAGTTCCCACTTTTTGTTCTTGATGTTGATGGTGCCCTCTTTTGTGTAGATTAAGCCATGACGGGCATTTCTGCTCGGCAATACGCAGTCGAACATGTCGATACCAAGTCCAATGCATTCTAATAAATTCCACGGTGTACCAACGCCCATGAGATAGCGCGCCTTTTCGTGAGGCAATACATCAGTTACAATGTTTGTCATTTCATAAAGCTCATGCTCCGGTTCGCCAACAGATAAGCCCCCAATGGCAATACCGACATCCCCGAAATCTGACATAAATTCAGCGGATTCGATTCGTAAGTCTTTATATACAGAACCCTGTACAATTGGAAACAACGTTTGGTTATGCCCATATTTAGGGGAGGTGTTATCAAATTGATTAAAACATCGCTTAAGCCATTCATGGGTTAATGCCAAGGAGTTTTTTGCATAACCGTAGTCACATGGATAGGGTGTACATTCGTCAAAGGCCATGATGATGTCTGCCCCAATGGTACGTTGAATATCAATGGCAAATTCTGGCGTGAAAAAATGATAACTCCCGTCCAAATGACTTTGAAATTTCACCCCTTCTTCCATGATTTTCCTTGTGCCTGCAAGAGAATATACTTGATACCCTCCGCTGTCAGTGAGAATCGGACGCTCCCAATTCATGAAATTGTGTAATCCTCCTGCAGCTTCCATGACCTCCATTCCTGGCCGCATGTATAAATGATAGGTGTTCCCTAAGATTATTTGTGCCTTAATGTCTTCCTTTAACTCTTGTTGGTGAATTCCTTTTACCGTAGCCGCTGTACCAACCGGCATGAATATCGGCGTTTCAATGGTTCCGTGATCCGTGTGTAAACGGCCGAGCCTAGCTTTGGTGGAAGTATCGGTATGAAGTTTTTCGAAGTGCATAAGCGTGTTGATAAAAACACGAACCAAAGATACAGCTATTTACGTTCTCACCGCATCTTTGCATTCTCGAATTAACGTGTATGTATTTAGCATCAAATAGTGTGGTAGGATTAAATCAATGGACTTTAATTGTTTTCCTTAGTTCTTGGGGAGTTCAGTTAGCCTTTCTGCTATTGATTCATCTGCGTTTTTTACTTTTTCGCCCACGTAAAGAAGAGCAATTAACTCAGTTTCCACCACTCAGTGTAATTGTCGCTGCGCGTAATGAATCGGAGAACTTGTATGAGTTAATTCCCTTGATATTAGAACAAGATTATCCGAATTTTGAGGTCATCGTAGTGAATAATCAATCAATGGATGACAGTAAGTGGCTTTTAAAAGCATATCAGAGACAATATCCAAACATCCATGTGGTCGAACTTGAAAAAAATCAACACCTTCGTCCTGGAAAGAAATTACCGCTTACCCTGGCTGTTCGTGCGGCTAATTTTGATCATTTTATCTTTACCGATGCCGATTG
>JAIXRD010000078.1 GCA_027485365.1 Cryomorphaceae bacterium
CGATTGTAGGCCTACCTCAAAGCATTGGTTAAAAACAATGGCCAAAGGCTTTTCTTCTTCCACAGAAATTGTGTTGGGTTACGGGCCATACGTCGTAGAAAAAGGCTTCCTTAATCGCCTAGTCCGTTTTGATACCGCCTGGATTGCGATGAATTATTTTTCTTTTGCGTTAAGTGGTTTGCCATACATGGGGGTGGGGAGAAATTTAGCCTATTCAAGAAAAGCATTTGAGTCTGTCGGTGGATTTAAGTCACATTATTACATTGTTTCCGGAGACGATGATTTATTTATTCAACAAGCCGCAAAAAATCGAAATTATACCATTGCGATAGAAGAAGAATCTTTTTGTCCTTCGGCACCAGAAACTACATGGAAACGTTGGGTGTATCAGAAAAGACGTCATTACAGTACCTCTTCGCATTATAACGTTATCAAAAAATCGTTGTTAGGAATATATCCCGTGAGCTTGTTTTTTCTTTTGATTTCCTTCATTTCTTTGCTCCTGACAAATACCATGGTTTGGGTGTCGGTTGGGTTGTTTTTCGGGTTGATCCTGTCTAAATGGCTCATACAAGGAAGGGGATTGTTCAAATTGAAAGAAAAGCGCTTGGCTTGGTTCTTTCCATTTTGGGACTTCTTTTATGCGATATTCATACCCTTGGTGTTTTTGTTATTGAATCGAAAACCTAGAAACAAATGGTAGAATTTGAACACCTGTCGGACAAAGCAAAGCAGGATTTAACGCTTGTAGAACGTGCTAAACAAGGAAACCAAGCGGCATTTGCTTCTTTAATGGATCGCTACCGAGAATCTATTTATTTCATGATGCTTAAAATGGTAAAGAATTCTGATGATGCAGAAGATCTAACCATAGAAGCGTTCGGTAAAGCGTTTAACCGTATTGATCAATATTCCCCGAGCTTTGCGTTCAGTACATGGTTGTTTAAAATTGCTTCTAATAATTGCATCGATTTTATTCGAAAGAAACGCATTCAAGTGCTTTCTATGGATCAGGGAATAGCTACTTCAGACGGCGGTTCGATTCGAATTGATGCCAAAGCCCAAGTGAATAATCCGGAGGAGTCGATGATGCACGATCAAAAGGTGATTCACATGCGCCTATTGGTGAGTAAGTTAAAACCTCGTTACCGTCAACTCGTAGAAAAACGCTATTTCGAAGAATTATCTTACGAAGAAATCGCAGACGAATTAAACCTTCCCTTGGGAACAGTAAAAGCACAATTATTCCGTGCGCGTGATTTCCTTGCCGGAATGATGGACAAAACAAAGGATACGATTTAATGCAGTGGAACGGATTATCCATTATTTCCCATCCTTAAGTACTCTTCAAGTAGCACAGTTTTCAAAACTTCTAAACCTTTACACGATTTGGAATAATCAAATCAATGTGATTTCAAGAAAGGACTTAGATAATTTTTACGAACGTCATGTGTTACATTCCTTAGGAATTGCTAAAGTATATTCATTTCAGCCAGGAACTACGGTACTCGATGTTGGAACGGGAGGTGGTTTCCCTGGAATACCTTTAGCCATTCTTTTTCCTGAAACAAACTTTGTATTGGTTGATTCCATTGGTAAAAAGATTAAAGTGGTTAATGAGGTGGCATCGGCCTTGGGATTAACCAATGTTCAAGCACATCATTTAAGAGCAGAACAAGTAAAAGGCACCTTTGATTTTGTTATTTCTAGAGCTGTTACCGCCATGCCGGTATTTGTTGAGTGGGTAAAAAAAAAGATTAAAAAAGGAAAGGCGTCCGATGGATTTTCAAACGGTATTTTATACCTGAAAGGAGGAGATTTAACGGAAGAATTTAAAGGCCTTCCGGGTAAATTCAAAGAATATCCGTTGTCTAACTATTTTTCAGAAGATTTTTTTGAGACTAAAAAAGTAATTCACTGGGTTAGTTGATGCTTAATCTTAGCTTGTATTTCTTCACAATCGCTCAGTAAAAAGAAACTCCCCGTAACAAGTATAGCTTGATGTTCCTTTCGATGCGCCAACGCTGCATGAATGGCTTGATTTACCTGTTCAAACCGCTCCGTCTTTTTTAACTTTAATTCGTCGATCACTTGCTTTAAATGGTCCCCTCGATAACTCCTGGGGTTAGTAAATTCACAAAAATACCAGGCATCAATTACATCGTTAAACTTCGATAAATGCGCTAAGGATTTATCATTAGACGCCCCGAATATGACAATAGGGTTTGAAATTCCCATACCCGTTAACGAATCCATGGTTGTTTTAATGCCATCTGCATTATGAGATGCATCATACCATAGGTTTTGATATCGTTCGGATGGAAAGAGTCTTCCAATAAATCCGGTATGGTTAAATAGGTTTAACCATGTTTCTTGGACATTAATTGCTCGGGTGTCGATGCCAAGGATATTCAATGTGTTCAAGGCTAAGGCCGCATTTTTTCGCTGATAGCTCGGAAGAATTTGAGTTGGGTCGTTAATCCGTTCGTTTGAGAAAACAATGGGGGCGTTTAGTGAACGTGCTTTTTGTTGAAATATCTCAGCCAATTCATCCCGTTCTTCTCCACAAAGGACCGGTACTGAAGCTTTAATAATTCCTGCTTTTTCTGATGCGATTTCCGCCAAGGTATTTCCCAAAAAGGCTTGATGGTCAAATCCAATGTTGGTAATGACAGCCAGTAG
>JAIXRD010000065.1 GCA_027485365.1 Cryomorphaceae bacterium
AACGATACAATTTGGATCAATCCGAAGCCATCTAAAGCGATTTGTGAGGTTCCTATACCTATTGATAGCTTTAACGAAAGAAACGCTACTTCGGCAGTTTTTAATTTGCCATTGCACTACGAAAACAATCAAGCTAATTTATCCTCATTCAATAAAAATATTATTAAATACTACTTAGTAGGTATTCTGAAAAACCGCACTGATTTAAGTGTCGAAATTGGATCGCATACTCCATGTAGCAATCGGAAAGAATACAATCAACAACTTACACAAAGAAGAGCCGATACCATTAAAAACCATCTCGCTATTGTTTACGGTGCAGATACAGCGAAAATACTCGCTAGAGGATATGGTGAATCAAAATTAATAAATGATTGCAAGTGTGAGGGTTCTGAAGTAATTGGTTTCACACCATTTATTGATACAATTACCAAAAAAGAAATATTAAAATTTGATAAACTTGGAAAGTATATAGGTAAGCAATATTTGAATTATTCTGATTCGGAAATATATGTCTTCAAGAATAAAAAATATGTAAAATGTGATAGTTTACAAGCAATTCAGAACGATAGAATTACGCTGCGATTCAAAAAGAAAATAAAACGATTTGCCAAAATAGCTGACACATGTAATAGGATTGCCGATAGTATTGTTATTTTGCCTAATTGTAGAGATAATTTCAGTGATGGTTCAATTGAATTTTCCAAACTTGACGCTGAATCTGCAACCAAAGGAATTTATGATATTCCTCTAATTTACGAACAATCTAAAATCATCAATGAACTTTCTAGCTTTGATTTACTTGACTCACTCGCTTCAAAAATTCTAATTCCCAATCCCAATCTTGTTTTAGAAATTGGCTCACATACAGATTGCAGACAAACAGATGAATTTAATTTGAGTTTATCACAAAAAAGAGCTGATAGTATTGCTTCTTATTTAATTACCAAACACAATATAAATCCAATACGGTTACATTCAACCGGCTATGGTGAGTCTAAATTGGTAAACAAATGTGATTGCAATACAGCTTTGAGTGGATTTACACCATATATAACTGGCGTTACACAAAAAATGGAAGTTGAATTAGATGCGAGGGGAAAACAAATCAGATCATTCTACCAGCCTTATTCAAGCAGAGAAATAAAAATTATTGATGGAAATCCTTACGTTCCATGCAATGAAAAACAACATCGACAAAACAAGAGAACAACTCTTCGATTTGCTTACGATTTTAAAGATTTATGCATTGATGTACCAATTCCCATCGATACAACTCCTCCACCAGCACCTATTGTCATGAAAGATGCCAATGCAATTGAAAATTTCACAATTGAACGCGCTCTAACAGATGTATTTGTATTGCCTATTTTCTATGATTTGGACAAATCAATTATTAGACCAGACGCGCAAAGAGTGTTAGATTCATTCGCAGTAAATATTTTATATAAATATCCATATCTAATTACTGAATTAGGTTCGCACACTGACTGTCGTATGCCATATGAGTATAATGAAAAACTCGCTAAAAGACGAGCTGATAGCGCAGTGGCATATTTACGCAAAGTATGGAATATTGGTCCTGATAGAATTGTGGCTGTAGGTTATGGTGAAACTCAGTTAATGAATGATTGCCATTGTGAAGGTTCTGCAATGGTTGATTACACGCCATATATTAAAGGTCGAACCAAGAAAATGTTAGTAGAACTAGATGACGACGGAAATATTCAAAAAACCATTTATAGAGATTATGATTCTATGGAAATTGTATTTTTCAACGGTGATCCTTATGTAAAATGTAATGAATTCCAACACCGCCAAAATAGAAGAACTACAGTTCGATTTGCCAATGACCCAGCCAAATTTGGAATTAAAATGGATGTAACCCGAGACGCGAATAACACAAATGAAGGTAACTCCAATACTTTTGCCAAAGGAAGAAAAGGTGGTCGTGGTTTTATTAAGGAAGATGTATTAGAATTAAGAAAGAATTTAAAGGATATCAATGATTTTGACATCAAAGAAGCACTCACACAAGCTTATGTTTTGCCAATTTTCTATGATTTAGATAAGGCAGAAATTCGTCCCGATGCTCAAAAAACACTCGATTCATTTATGTCGAAAATCATGGAAAAACACCCTAATTTGGTTGCTGAATTGGGTTCACATACTGATTGTCGCATGCCTTATGATTACAACGTTAAACTATCAAATAGAAGAGCAGATAGTGCGGTTAATTATCTCTTAACTAGTAAAAACTTAGACCAAAATAGAGTTGTTGCAGTTGGTTATGGCGAAACGCAGTTAATCAATGATTGTGCTTGTGAAGACGGAACAACCCCAACTGGATATACTGAATATATCCCCGATAAAACCAAGAAAATGTTTGTGGAATTGGATGATGATGGAAATGTTACAAAAACCGTTTACCAAAGCTATGATTCAACCGAAATTGAAACCATCGACGGTAAATTATATGTTAAATGTAACGAATTTCAACATCGGCAAAATAGAAGAACTACAGTCCGATTTGCCAATGATCCAAGAGAATTTGGTCTAATTATTGACCAAGACGTTGATTATAATAACCGCAATAAAAAGTAACTTTAGTTCTGGTTCAGAATTACAAAATCTTCACTTTTTACCAATAGCTTTTTGGTTACTAAGTTCCCATTGGTTTTATAGATGTTTAATTTCAAAGGATAAAGACTATTATCACTTAAATCTACCCCATCCAATTTTCGATTATCATCAAAGAAATTTGTTAAATCAAATTCAGTATCAGAGGTTGAGGTATTAAATAGAAATATTACTTTCTTACCGAAATAATTTCTTTCTATAATCAATTGATTTTCTGATGGTGCAGCTACTTTGCAATCTCCATATAACAGCGGCATTGATTCAGAACGAAATTTAAGCAAATGCGCTACCGTCAATTTATTGTTTAATTCTTGTAAAATAAAACT
>JAIXRD010000138.1 GCA_027485365.1 Cryomorphaceae bacterium
ACAGTTCCAGCATAAAGAACATAGCCTTGGTAACTCAATTTGAACTTACCTAGCGTTTCCAAACATTCAAATTCAGTACGAACTTGAAACTCTTCTGAGGCTGCCAATGGAATAGCCAGAACCCTTGATGGATCAAAGCCTGAGTATTGGATGACTTCTTGCCGCGTGTAACTGGAATCCGTAATGATGACATCGGCACGCTTGAGCGCTTTAGGCAGTTCTCTGCCCATATAGGCGCGCCTGGCTTGCGGGTGAAAAGCAGGGTATTTAAATATGGAAAGGTCGTGGAAAGTTGAAACGCATGGGCCATCATGCTTGGGCAAATAGTAATTAGGGCCGTGAAAAATCGTACGTTTATAAGGCTTGAGGGCCTTCTCTTGGCGCCACCCAAGGCGAAGTTGATAAGCCATCACAACAGGTGATAAAGAACCCAGCAGGCTACGGAATCTATTATTCAATTTACCCCCTGCTTCTGAATTGGGGGTTGCTCCAATAAGCTCTAAACTTGTTTGTATCTGCACGCCTTTCAAGAAATGCAATGTTTCAATGTCAGACGAAAATTGCAATCCTTTGGCTAATTCATAAGCGTATCGACCAACACCCGTTAGTGGGTATTTGATGGCATCAACACCTAACACCACCTCCATTAAGGCGCTTCCAGCATCCAAGCCAATGTTTCGCGCAAAGGAATGGTTTGCCAATGGGGCATAACAGTTTTCAAACGATCTGCGGAACCAATTAGCTCTTTCACTTCATTGGGGCGAACAAATGCAGGATTAACAACAACCTCTATGGCGTACCCAGCCAATTCTTCCACCATTGATAAAACCTGGTGTAGAGAAGTTGCCTGACCGGAACACACATTAAAAACCTGGCCAATGGGCTTGGCTTTAATCAAACCCAAATAGGCTGCAACCACAGCACGCACATCGCTGAAGTCCCGCCAGACGTCTAAATTGCCCAATTCAATGTGCTTTTCTTTGCGCTTGAAATGGCTAACAATTTTGGGCAATAAAAACTGATCGCTTTGCCCCACCCCTGTGTAGTTAAATGGACGAACGGTGACGATGGGGAGTTTGGATAACCACAACTTGGCCATGTGTTCCATGGCCAATTTACTAACGGCATAGTCATTCTCTGGGGCTGGCGTTTGGCTTTCATGCAAGACACCTTTGTTAGCATTGCCATAAATATTGGCGCTGCTAACCAGCAAGACACATTCCAAATTTGGGGCTGTCTGCGCCAATGCAGACAACAAGTTGTGGGTACCAATCAGGTTGACGCGGTAAAAAGCTTCAGGGTCCGAATGGCCCACAAACGAAATGGCCGCTAAATGTACCACCGCATCAGGCGCGGCCTGCAGCAACTCGGTAGTCACTGAGACCTTGTTTGTTAAGTCGGCTTGCAAAGCCAGCACTTGGTGCCCTGCGGCTTCGGCGGCAGACTTAAAAAAAAGCCCAGTAAAACCCGCCGCACCTGTGAGAAGAATTTTCAATTTAAACCATTTATCCTGGATAAAGCCTTTTCAGGTCGGCAACTTCTGATTTCCCATCATCCAGATCACAAAAAAAATACAAGCACAACCCGTCACCCTATGCGATTTGTTACCCCGGACTTGATCCGGGATCCACAACTTGAAACGGAGTAGAAGCCCAGGGTCCCCGCCTAAGCCCGTCAATCACTCAATCTTCAACGACACAAACGCAATGCCCAGTTTGCGCGTATCGGGCGTGTCTTTGTTTAGGCTTGCAGGGCTGGTGGGGGCAGGGGGTGTAAGCTCCAACGTATTGCCTTCCACCTTTTCAAAATTGATCGTATAGGTGCCAGGTACTGCGCCGTTTATAATGGTCAATTCTCGAGCCACTTGACCCGCCTTCACCTGAATCAGCTTACCTTCATTGGGGCCAAAAGCATTAGCAGTGATCACAAGTTTAAAATTTGTTGGCAGTTTGTCCTCGAAAGTAAAGCGCACAACAGGGCCACCTGCATCGGCATCCGACCAACGACCCCAAGGCTCGAAGCCAGACATGCCAGCAACCTTCGAAATGAAGGTGGGATAACCCTCTTTTTTAAAATCAATGCCTTGGGCCAAAGTGGCCTCGTAAGCCACCTTGGCAGGCGCCGCAGGTTTTTGTAGCTCGGGCTTTTCGCCACAAGCAAACAACAAGACGAATGAAGACAAAATCAGAAAGTTTAGTTTTTTCATGGTTTTTCAGTTAACGGTAAAAATCAGGATTTTATGACAGTAAAAGAAGGCACTAGTTTAACAAGGGTTGCAACTTGCGCTTTGTTAGGTGTTTCAAAATACAACCCAACTTGTGTGCGTTTTTGCGAATAAAAAGATAGCATTATTATTTTCTACTGCTCATTTGCCCGCCATCTGTGCTGTCCATTGGTTTCAAAACGGATTTAATTCAGCAACGGTTGTTGATCATTCGAGTGCATGGAAATCAAAAAGAAAAACCTGCCTGATTGCGCCGCAAATCCGCCTCTACCATCATCTGGCAAAGCTGTTCCAGCGTGGTCTTTGGCTCCCAGCCCAGCTTGGCTTTGGCCTTGGCGGGGTCGCCAATCAGCAACTCCACTTCGGCAGGACGGTAGAACTTGGGGTTGATGCGCATCACAGTCTTGCCATTGGCAGTGTCCACTGCGGTTTCATTCTCGTGGCTACCCTTGAAGTCCACCGCAATGCCTGCCCCTTTGAAAGCCATGCGTACAAAGTCGCGCACTGTTTCTGTTCGGTTGGTGGCCAGCACAAAGGTATCGGGCTCGTCTGCTTGCAGCATGCGCCACATACCTTCCACATACTCTTTGGCGTAACCCCAGTCGCGCTTGGCGTCGAGGTTACCTAGCTCCAAGCAATTCAGTTGGCCTAGCTTTATCTTTGCTACGCTGTCGGTGATCTTGCGTGTCACAAACTCGCGGCCGCGAAGCGGGCTTTCGTGGTTGAACAATATGCCTCTAGAGCCAAAAATGTTGTAGCTCTCGCGATAATTCACTGTCATCCAATGCGCGTAAAGCTTGGCTACCCCATAAGGGCTGCGCGGATAAAAAGGTGTGGATTCAATTTGCGGAATGGCTTGCACCTTGCCAAACATCTCGCTGGTAGAGGCTTGGTAAAAACGGATCTTGGTGTTGACCAAGCGAATGGCTTCAAGCAAGTTAAGTGCACCAATGCCAGTAATCTGCGCGGTGGTACTGGGCTGGTCAAAAGACACGCCCACAAAGCTTTGCGCTGCCAAGTTGTAAATTTCGTCAGGCTGAACTTTTTGCACCAAGGCAATGCTGGAGCCCAAGTCGGTTAGGTCGTATTCAACCAAATGGAGATTGGAATGGTTTTGAATTCCCAGCTCTTCAATGCGCCAGAAATTGACAGAGCTGGTACGACGGTAAGTTCCGTAAACCGTGTAGCCTTTTTCAAGAAGAAGTTGGGCGAGATATGCGCCGTCTTGGCCGGTGATGCCGGTGACTAAAGAGGTTTTCATAAAAGCTACTTTGAACGGGCCACAATAACAACGTTCCAGCAAAGTAATTTTAACGGGGGCACCAGTCTTAACAGAAGTTTGTCAAGGAACTCTAAAGGCCAGTACAACCATGCCCACTTATTTCCTTCTTCTACAACAACCTTCCAATACCTTTCCTTATTTGGATTTCGTCGCTGTGCTAAAGCCATGATGACAAAAATAACCAACGTGGAGAACCAGAAATAGTTTGTTTCGACATTACTGAAATGTTTTTTGAACAACTGGATATCAGACCTCTTTAGCGGGTGCTCATCAGGCGTTCTTACATCCGTAGCCATTGCACGGTAAACGTTGATTGCCGGGTTGTACGCGAGTGGATCCCAAGAAACAAATAAACCATCCTTCGAAAGATGCGGTTTTATGCGAAGAATGGTTTCCTCAATGTTGACATGATGTAGAAGGTTACCGGCGTAAATAACATCAAATTTGGCGTCTGCAAGTAGCTGCAAATCTTCAGCCGACGCAACATGTTGAGTAACATTTACACCATTTTTATGTGCCAGCCTAGTTGTAGCATCAAGCATACCTTGGGACAAATCAGATGATGTAACGTCAGCACCTTGCAAAGCAAAATAAACGCTTGCTTCCCCAAGTCCACAACCCACATCAAGCAATCGCTTGCCTTTTAGGTCACCGAGGCGTTGGGTTATGAAACGCATTTCAGGTGCCGTGCAAACCTCGTTGGAAGCCCGGACATCTATCATTTCAACTTGAGCGCTATTTGCCCATTCATCATGGAATTGGCGTTCGTTGTCGATACGTAGATCATGCTTTGACTTTGTTGTGCCAGATTTCACATATCCCGCTGAATCCACAACCCGCTGGACAATCTCGTCGAAGAACTTGTCATTTTTTAGCTTGATTGGGTCTTCTGCATCTAGCAAACCAATCTCTCTTTGACGCTCGCTATATTTTTCTGTATCACCCCGGAGGTAAAAACGGGCTTCGTCAATCTTGAATGTCAAGGCACCTGGAGCAGGGTTGTTCCAGGCAATTACCACCTCACCATCTTGATATTCAAAGACTAGAGAATTAATGAAATCCAACCAGGAAATGGCAGACTGGTTTTGATGGGTATAACTATAGTTTTTAGATGCGATTAAAAACCGATATTTAAAACTTTCAAATTTCATTTTTTTAGCCATTGAAGATCTCTATTTTTTTATGGATAGAACGCGAAAGAGGACGAACTCTTTCTTCAGTCCGGATTTTTGAAGCTAATTCCAATAGTTGGTAGTAGTCTAATGGCCATTTTTTTTCAGGAGGCGAAGTGAGAAAGGTACCAACACGCTGCAACTTGGCGGCCATGAAACGCATTGAAATGGTCATCTCAGGATAACTTCCGTACATGCAACCATCACACGCACGCGTAATTTGCGAAACTTCTTCACGCCATGACTTCTTTCGGTATGTTTTTGGAAAGTCCGGTGAATAGGCAGGATAACTATTATCAAGACGGTGATCACAGCATGGAGCAAATTCACCATTAGGTAAAAGTGCAAAGTAAAGATTGGGCGTATCGCAAACATTATAGTTGTGGCTACGCCAAGTAGTAGGCATACCTCGAATAAAACGCTTAATATCGTCTAGGTACTGATCACTGTCAAAGAGAAGGTAACCCTCCTCACGCATTGCTCGTACTCTCTCAATAACAAGATCAACAGTAACGTACTCTTTTTCTTGAAACTTTAGGGATTGATCAAAAGTGCGAAACCCCATCGGATGTGCATAGTCGCTAACGTGAGCTGGCACCAAAGAAGTAAACCAAGATATCTCAGAGCCAAAACGAACAACATCCTCTATATCACCCATGTTCTGCGGTTGCAGAACACAGCCCATTGAAGCAAAACTTCCTTCTCGCGGCAGGTATTTGGTAAAAAGTGCCATTGCCTTCAATGCCTGATGCCAAGATTCACTAAAGTCACCATTAATCTTGTCTTGCGTTGCTGGACGTAAAGAGTCCAAGGAAATTGAAATGTCTTTCCCTCCTGCTTCTACTGCTTTAGCAATTTGCTCCTCATTCGCAAAGCCATTAGTTTGCATACGAACATGTACACCTCGCGATTCAAAAGCATAAATAATTTCTGGCAGGTCTTTACGCGCGAAGGGTTCACCGCCTGTTAATAAAACAATCGCAACACCCATTTTTGCAAAGTTATCAGCAATTCTTTTCACTTCATCCAGTGTGCATTCACGTACATCAGAGTTGGTGTAAATTATATTGCATTGCTCACAAGTCAAATTGCAACGCGCAGTGACATAAAATTGAACATACACAGGGGCATCTTGAAACAATGCCGCCTTAGCAAGTGTGACCTTTGAGAGACTAGAAAACATTTTGTTCCTTAAACATTAAAAATCCTTGAATAATTAATAATATATATCAAACCACGTATATAAATTTTTATTTTTTACTAAAAAAAACTGACCTGATAATGTAGTTTAACATAAATGTCAACCCATTTGCAAATAATTTTGATCCGTATGGGTGAAAACTAAATACGTCAACCATTATCCATAAAATTAGCATTCCAACTATAAACATAAATCCTAATGTCAAAACTGATAATCCCAAGTCAATTCCAATACTAAATCGGTTATCAGGAAAAACAAAAAAACGAATCAGAATTACATTAATAAAGACACCAACAATAAATCCAAAAAAATTTGCTTTATAAATAGGCCATTCAAAATATATTAATAGAGCATAAATCGAAAAATCTATAGCATACCCACAAAGTACAACAATAAAGTATTTTAATAGCATTCTAAATATTAATAGACTCAGCAATTAAGTATAAAGGACGCGCTTTAATTTCCTCAAAAATTCGAGCAATGTATTCACCAACCACTCCAATTAAGAATATTTGTATTCCACTAAATAAAATAATAGAAAGCAACAAAGCTGTAAAACCAGGTATTGGAATATTTGTAAATAATTTGAGGTAGAGCGCATAGAGTCCGCCCATCAAACCTATAAAAATAGTGAAAGCTCCTAGACGCAATGCTAAAGTAAGTGGTTTGCTAGAAAATGAAAGTATGGCATTAGTAGCAAAAAGAATCATTTTTTTTAGCGGGTATTTTGTTACCCCAGCAAACCGTTCGTCCCTTTCGTATTCTAAAGCAACTGATCTAAAACCAAGCCAAGGTACCATTCCACGTACAAATCGATGTCGTTCACGCATTTGCTTAAAAGCATTAACAACCTTGCGGGACATTAAGCGAAAGTCGCCGGTATCTGTAGGGATTTCGACATCACACATATAATTCAATAATCGGTAAAATACAGAGGCCGTTGTCTTTTTAAAAAAAGTTTCACCAGCTCGAGATTTACGCTTGCCGTAAACAACATCGACACCAGTCAAAGCAATGCGGAACATTTCAGTAATCAACTCTGGTGGGTCCTGCAAATCAGCATCAATTACAGCCACAAAATCACCATGTGAAGCATCAATTCCTGCAGTAATTGCTATTTGGTGACCAAAATTGCGACTGAACGATATTATTTTTATGAACTTATTAATTTCAGCCATTTGACGAAGAATTATTAATGAATTGTCTTTTGATCCATCGTCAACAAAAAATAATTCAACTTCTGCCTCACTAGAAAGTTGTAAGCGAACATTATTTAGTCGACGAAAAGTTTCAGCAATGCAATCTTCTTCGTTGAAAACTGGAATTACGATACTGATTAAAAAATTTCTCATCACATTTCCATTCATTTTATCAGATGCATGAAATTATTCATTTCAACCTAAGATTAGTTAGCTTTTTTTCAAAATTCCACGCATGCTCAACAATCGTATCAAGATCAACATACTTTGGCTTCCACCCTAAAATTGCTTTAGCTTGCGTTGCGTCCGCAACCAGTACTGCTGGATCTCCAACACGTCTTTTACAGTACTCAATTGCTAGAGGTTTACCAGTAACCCGTCTGACAGTATCGATAACCTGGGAAACAGAAAAACCAGATCCATTGCCTAAGTTGAACCGTTCAGATTTATTTTCATTACAAAGATATATCAAGGATGAAACATGAGCATCGCACAAGTCGATTACGTGAATATAGTCTCTGATACATGTACCGTCGTCTGTTGGGTAATCTGTTCCAAACACTGATGCACACTGACGACGGCCAGAAGCCACCTGAAGTAGAATCGGAATTAGATGAGTTTCAGGGTCATGCATTTCTCCTATATCACCATTAGGATCTGCTCCAGCAGCATTGAAATATCTCAGGCAAACTGACTTCAATCCAAATGCACGGTCGTAGTCTTCAAGCACCTGTTCAACCATCAACTTACTACGTCCATAAGGGTTAATGGGGATTTTTTGATGATCTTCATTAATTGGTATGTGAACAGGTTCACCAAAGATAGCTGCAGTCGATGAAAATATAAATTTTTTAACTTTTGCTTCTACCATGGCATTAAGTAAAAAAATAGTATTTATAAAATTATTCTCGTAGTAAAGATCAGGTCGTAATACAGATTCACCAACCTGAATTAAGGAAGCAAAATGTATTACCGCATCGAATTCACCTTGACTGAATATTTTTCTCAACAACCCACGATCATTAATGTCTCCCTGTACAAATGTGCCAGAGCAAACAGCATCTTTAATACCAGTTATAAGATTATCAAGAATTGTGATGTCATAGCCAGGCAAATCAGATAGAGTCTTAACCATGTGAGAACCAATATAACCAGCACCACCGACAATAAGAATATTCATAATAGTTTATTTTTGAATTATTATATTATTTTTTATTAAGTTCTATATTATAGATTTGAAAGTACAATGATCTAGAATCTGACGGTGCATGCACTGCACTTGCATCTGTCGCAAATGTTACCTTAGAACATCCTGGCGGAAACAATCTATTTTCTTGAATCAAAGTTTCTTTACTACTTAACAAATAATCTCGACACTCTCTGAGAATACAAACTCGTAAGGGATCTGCCTTTAATTTATCTGTATTTACTTTAGAACTGAAAGAGAGATTTGTTGCATTATTTCCAGAGTTGCAAATAGACAGAGAGCTGGTATTCTTAGACCACCTGTATGTAACACCACCTCTTTTTTCTTCGTTATAAAACCCATTTAATTCATAATTTTTAATATTATACTCATAATCTTTTAAGCTATCTTTGATGATATTAACAGTGTAATACTCAAAAGGCCAAATTGTCTTAAAAATTATTTTATAGCGTTTATCAAAATATTCATGACTCAAATATCTATCTCTTTCTGCGGTAATATCTAAATGGATCCCATACTTCCCTCTTAAATACGAACTCCAGTAACCTTCACGCATTGATGCAATACCTCCAGTATGCATGAATTCCGGCGCATATATTATTGAACCTGGTGGGATATCGCGCAATGCCCCAGAACCACTCAAAGAATCTATTGCTTTCCATTTGTTGGCTGAGTTGATTTGTAGTGTAAGTAAGTTGTTATTGTGATATTCAGTTACTGCCACAATTGGTGTCAATAAAAGAGTTGTGCACAAAAAAACTGTTAATGGATGCAACCTACTCACCGAGATAGTACTTGCTACGGTACACAAAAGCACAGAAACTAAAGCGGCCGCAAAAAATTGGGCAAAATATGTAGAAGAACTGTAAGCAATTGTTCCTGAAAAAATTACCCAGTTTTGGTATTTCGACGAAAGTGATATTAAAAAAATTGAAAAAATTAATAATAAGATAATTATTAGGATTACTTTTAGAGTTGAATAAGACCTTTCCTTCCAGTCTGATTGTTTGAGTGCAAAAGTTATTAACGTGGAAGATATTATAATTTTAAAAGCCCACAGAAATTTAAAATTTTCTATAAGACTATAAATCGATATTTTGTAATCTAAAACTTGACTGGTAATTTGACTTTCATATTTCAATGGCACATAGATTGGTAGCGACGAACAAATAAAAGTTTTTATAGTAATCAGGAAAGATAAAATATTAAATTTTGCAAATTGTGTCCCTTCATATCTTCCTTGAAATAAATATTTAAACCCTATTACAAGTGAGATATAAACTAAAAGAATTAATACAAAAGGAATAGAAATTCTAATAATTTTTAAAAAGTTTTCTTTTTTAATTGGCCGCTTTTGATAATATAAAAATCCCAAGAAAAATATCACATAGACAGTGAATTGTTCATATGCTGCAATAGCAAATCCATATAATATTGCAGATGACCATAAATAATGTATATTATTATTTTTTGTATATATATATAATAAGTGAGCGCTTCCAATTACTGCGAGCATAGAAACATGAAAAGCAAACGGATAGCTTGCATATAAATTATGCTCCCACGAATTAGTAAGAAATACCATGAATAAAACAATAAATACTAATGCAACAGCATTGCTTTGTAAATAATTTTTCAATACATATCCGAAATAAGCTAAGGTTAATATGTGTGGAAGAATTAAAAAGGATTTTCGATATAAGAAATTGTCTGATAAATAAGGTATATGTGTAAGAAATATATGAAAAGCCAAAGTTAGCCTGCCAGTTGCTTCGGCCACACCCCAAACTCCACCAAAGATACCGCTATTAAGAACTTCAAGATGACGCTCAGCATCGTCAGCAGTAAGGAACCCCGTGAACAATAATGGGCTAAAAGTAAAAAAACCTAGTATTATATATAATAGTGTTTTTATGATTGTAAGCATTTTTAAGTTCATCTTAACTTCATAAAGTTTATATCTAATATGATTCAATAGACTTATCTTACGACAACATCAATTAGATAGGGATTAAATCCTTTATCCTCAAACCAACAGATACCTTCTTGTACCAACGTCAATACAAGGGTGTATTTACCCGCTGTTGCAGGTGTCTGAACATCTATTTTTTGCTTTATCTGCTGGCTAGGTTTGATTTCCTCGCATGATAATGGAGTTCTAATTCCATCGTACAAATAAACACTTCCATCCTCGTTCAACCAGTGGTAAGAGAGAAGAACAGGTTTGTTACCATATCCATACCATACAGAATTACTTTGATTGTTAACTTTAACACTAAACTTTGCTATAAATTTAACAGAAAGTTCTTCTGCGCTTGGACTGGCTTGCATAAAACCATCAAAACTTGTAACTAAAGGTGTTTCATCAGTTCGGGGGCTTACAAGTTTATTCATCACCTTTCTTACTACAGAGTTAAGACTGCTTTCTTTATAGACTGAGATAATGGTTGGTATAGTAAGAGGTTCAAGTTTTGGTTTTATATCTTGAGAAAACCCCCCTATTAGATTCGAAAAGCGCTGTCGTACTACATGCTCATGCATGACAAAATACGCTTGTTGTGGTTCGTGCAAATTGACTATAGAACTATTATCGTTGTCGATAGCATATAAAACAGGAAATACTGAGCGCATGAAATCCATAAAATCTGGGATAGTAATACGTTGAAGGACATCTAGACAAAAGTGATTCATTTCCATGACCACAGTTGGTTTATATTCATTAATGAAATGTAAGCCGCCTTTTACAACATTCTGCTCAAAGCCTTCGACATCAATTTTTAAAAATGTTGGTGCAACATGTTGGCTAGCATAGAAATTGTCTAGTGTTTCTATCTTTATATGCTCAGATATATGTCCATCTTCCGGACGAATTTTTTCACTAACAAACCCACCAGATCGATTATTTTTAGCGAAGGTGATAGTTAAATTCTCTTTTTTTATACCCAAGCCAACATTTACTGCTTGTACATTATTTATAGCATTTAAATTTAAATTATTTTGAAGGATTTTAAAAGTAGAAGGACTTGGCTCGAACGCGTAAACACTTTGGGCAAGATCAGAAAACAAAAGAGCAGTCATTCCGATATTTGCACCAATATCAGCGACTACATCTTTTTTCCCGACCAAAGAATTAAATATCTGAACCATATATGGCTCAAAATCGCTTGTCATTTCAGCTAAATACTGATCATCGGAAGAAACCTTGAAACTTTTTTTTCCAATGCGGATATTTCGTTTATTTATACTCATTTTGTGACCATTTTAAATTAATACTTTCACTACTTGTCAATGTATTGGTAAGATTTCTAGTGCTCTGGCGCCAAGTTAACCAAGGTATATTAATCGAGTTTGGATTTTCTTTATTTTTATATAGTTTCAACCAATTTTTTATTGATAAGACTAATTCTTGGATATCCATAGAGGCAAAATAAAAGGCATTTTCCTTAGCGACCTCTCGAAACACAGGTATGTCACGGGCAATTATGGGAAGTTTGTGTTGCGCCGCTTCTATTAATGGCAATCCGAAGCCTTCACCGTACGAAGCAGCAATAAGACAAGTGCTCTCTTTGTAGAGCATCTCAAGGTACTCGTCGCTGATACCGTTGAACCAGAAAAGGCGCTTATTTAGCTCAGAATGTTCAGAAATCCTGGTAACCAGATCATCAACCATCCAGCCTTTTTTTCCGGCAATAACAAGGTTGATATTGTGACCGGCTTTCCATAAAGCTTCAAAAGCGTCAAGAACCTGTAGGTGGCCTTTACGGGGTTCGAGCGTTCCAACCATCAGAAAACTTACTTTACTTGTAATTTTTTCTAATTTCAAAATGGAATATTGATGAATATCTATAGATGACTGTTCACCAAGCAAATCAGCACCAAGATGATTCACGTCAATGGTAAATAATCGCCTTCGCTTGTCACTTTGGTTTTTATTAACTAAGTAAGTTAGCTCTTTGGCAACAGAGTTCGAAATGCAAACAGCACCATCGCTTTCCAAAACAACATTCAGCCAAGTTAAAAAGTTTTTATCCGAATTAAGTGGGAAAAAATGAGGCATTTGAATACAAAGTAGGTCATAAACCATGAATTTGACGGTTACGCCTTGTTGCCTCAAAAACTTAAAAAACTCAGCTTGAGTAACTTGTATTTGAGGCTGGAAATCTAAACCGAAAAATAAGTCACCTGGCGCATAGTCAATCGGTTCATCAACTACATTCTCCTCATGAGCTCCAACAAAGTTAGTTATGAACTTACGTGCGTATTTATATGGCTCTGTATTTGTCGCATAGACTGGCTCAATCCGATAACCTTCGGGTGGGTTTTCAAGCCATTCACGCAACACATTACGAACTACCCGCTGTATTCCAGTGCGGGCATCTCGTTGCACCAATTCAGATATATCTACTAACAGCTGCCGACAGGAAAAATTTTTTTTAAATAATGCAGTTTTAAGATTTTCAGTAGCCTGTTGCCAAGTTGACCACTTTATACATGCAGATGAAGCAGCCAAACCGGCCTTGTTAAGTGCAAGCCAACTATCCAAAGTTGACGCCAGCTGCTCACCTGTTTCACCACTGAAATAATGCGCTGATGAGCCTGCAACTTCTTTGAAGACAGGAATATCTCTTGCAATTATTGGTAGTCCGTGTCTGGCGGCTTCAATCAGTGGCAGACCAAACCCTTCATTTATGCTTGCAGCTATAAGGCATGAGCTAGCCTTGTAGACAAGGTCAAGATATTCATCAGAAATACCTTTCAACCAAAACAATCTTTTACCGCTTTCAGGGTGGTTTGTAAGACGTGCAATCAAGGATTCAATCTTCCAACCTTGTTGACCCACCAAAACCAAATTGACGTCATGCCCGTCTGCCCAAAGCTGCTCAAGTGCATCCAGAATTTGAGCTTGCGCTTTACGAGGCTCTAGGGTTGACACAGCCAAAAAAGTTGGTCGTGAATTCAAAATTTTTTGAGTTTCTGTTGCGTCAGCAGGCAATCCTAGGGAAGGTTTTGACCCTTCTATATCTGCGCCTGAGTGCACCCAGTTGGTTGCGAAAGATTGGCTCTTAGGTATATTTTGATTTATCAACCAAGCCTTAAATGCTTCTTCTGTTGCCTTGGACACGCATATGGCTTGATCTTGTATAGCGATCATCTTGAGCCATCGCTCATGCAGTTCTTTAGCTTGACTGTCAATAAAGAAGTCGGCTAACTGTATAGGCAGTAAATCATGCACCAGAAACTTGACGACAACGCCATCTTGCCTAAGCTGGGCATAAAAGCCTACGTGCGCCAACTGCACATGGTGCTGCATGTCTAGCCCAAAGAAAAGGTCTCCCCGCTGCCAACGAATCGGCTCGTCTTTTACATTGGGCAGTGACTGGTTTGTTAAACGCGCGGAAAATGCCGTCGCATATCGATAGCCTTCTGTTTGCGTGGCATACACCGCTAAAACTTTAAAGCCGCTGGGTGGTTTTTGCAGCAAATGAAACAAATAGCTTCGAACAACCCGCTGAACACCTGTGGCAGAGTCACGTTGACAAAGTTCAGATACATCTACTAGAAGTTGGCGCTCAATGCCAGAACTTGCGTTTTGAGCCAGACTCTGCGAGAGGGCTGCCAAATAATGGTCCTCCGCTTCCCTTAGTAGCTGGGCCAGTGCTTCAATAAGCTGGTTTCTTTGTGGAAGAGCAATATTTTGGCTGTTTTTGGATGCATAGATAAGGCTTTTCCATGCCCCTATTGCACGCTTTGCTGTTTCATCCCAACTGAACTTTTTGGTTTGTTTAACGCCATTTTCACGAAGTCTTTTGTTGAAATCATCATCAGTCAAAGCTTGTTTCATCTTGACACAAATTGCATCTGTGTCCATCGGGTCAAAAAGTGCCTCTGGCAGGCTGATCACCTCGGGCAAGCTGCTGGTGTTTGCACCAATAACGGCTGCACCGCAGGCCATCGCTTCCAACGCAGGCAGCCCGAAACCCTCGTGCCATGACGGGAAAACATACAAGCTGCACAGGTTGTAGAGCTGCAACAGTTGTTCTTCGCTTACGTACCCGGTAAAGACCAGTTCACCGTCTTTCAATCCGGCTGATCTGGCCGTTTGCTTTAATTGTTCGATGTTACCTTCGGGCTTTCGTCCAGCAAACACAAGCTGATGGGTCTGCCGGAGTTGCAGGGGCAGCTTGGCATAAGCATGGATCAAGCGGGGCAAATTCTTACGCTCGTCAGCGCCGCCTGTGTACAAAACAAAGTGACGTGATATGCCCAATTGCTGGCGCAACGCTGCTTCACTTTCAGGATCAATGATGGTGTGGACGAAGCAAGGTTCAATGGCTGTCGAGATGTTGACAAGCTTGTTTTCATCCATGCTCAGATTGGCCAATCCCTCTTGACGGGCAAAGTCAGATATGGCGAGCAGGCTGTTTGCTTTTTGCAGGTATTGCACCTTGCGCTGGTAATTCGCCGCATAGCTCGGGTCGGGTGTAAGGTATTGATCTGGATTGAGCAGTGGAATCAGGTCGTATAAAACAGCAGTAACAGGCGTGGCTGTATCAAAACGCCCAATACTGGTGACCGCATCGTCCACAAAACCCTCAAATAAGCTGGAGACATGGATCACATCGGGTCGCAGGCTGGCCAAAAATGCTTCGCGTATAAGTTCGGCCACTTCACGGCGGTTGTCGTTGCCGGATTCACACTCTTTCACTGGACATGGTGCATGCCAAACACGGATGTTTTCTTGTGGCAGCAAAGAATCGAAAGCTGCGCGAATGGGCTCAATGGTGTCAGGGAACAATCCTGACAGGGCCAAAATGATTTCGTGTTCTCCACGGCTGCGAACAATCGCTTGGGCAAAAGACATGGTGTATCTGCCTATGCCCCGAAAGCGGCTTTCAGTTTGTGCACCTTGCATGTCAATCACTATGCGCATAAGTTGAGCTCTTTTTGCCGACGGTCAATAGCATCTTTCAGATCAACGTAAATCTGACGGGCGCGGGGTGTCAGGTTAGCTAAATCTGCGTAAACCTCTTGGGCATGCGCTATTAAAATTACAGAATTGGTTGGTAAAGTCGGCTCGGCTCCTTGTGCAAATGAGCTTGTCGCCGCCGCTACTTTTATACGAGCCTTCAAGGTCGGAAAGTGGGTTAATAGAAGCAGCGCGGTATGTTTGAGTTTGGGACGGTGATTGACGTAAAGATTGGCGTGATCTAGCAGCAGTTTGGTTTTCGCGATTAGTGCATGCCTTAGAGCAGTTGGGATATTTGAAAAAACACGAATTGCTCGACTAGCCATACGTAATGGTGAGGTTAGGCGCCACGACCAGCTGCGCTGCATCATTTCGAGTTGGTTTTGCCTCTGCTCAGCCAACTGCCAGTGGTGGTGATTGGCCTGATGCACATCGTGCAACTCTTTGCGGGATTGTTCCAACTGCAGCCAGTGGTGGTGATTGGCCTGATGCACATCGTGCAACTCTTTGCGGGATTGTTCCAACTGCAGCAA
>JAIXRD010000107.1 GCA_027485365.1 Cryomorphaceae bacterium
AATCCGCTTGCCTTCGATACGTCCGCAGAGCGGCCTACTCAGTCGTCGCTGGAGTGGGTTTTAGCTTGTTATGTAATCCGCTTGCCTTCGATATGTCCGCTGGGCGGCATACTCATTCATCGCTGGAATGGGTATTATCTTGATATGTAATCCGCTTGCCTTCGATACGTCCGCAGAGCGGCCTGCTCAGTCATCGCTGGAGTGGGTTTGACTTATAATGTAACTTCCTTAACCCTTTGTTTAATTAAGTAGATCACATTGATTCAATTCAATCTTCAGATGAATTAGGTTCTGTCACCGAATTACTATCTTTCAGCCCATCAAACTTCGATTTCATGGTAGGGTTTCCATGCACCAATCGCTTGATGCTAAGGTCCTCTGCTTTATTGTTAGCAAGACGTAATTGGTTTTCTGAGGAAAGTAATGCTTCTTTAGTTTTTTTAAGATGTTCAATGGTTTTATCGATTTCATCTATTGCTGTTTGGAATTTTCTACTCGCAATGTCATAGTTGCGCGCAAAGCCTTCCTTAAAGGCATTGATTTTATCTTCAAAATTGGTAATGTCAATGTTTTGGTTCCGCATGAGCGCTAATTCTGCTTTGTACTTCATAGAATTTAAGGCCGCATTGCGCAATAAGGTAATGATGGGAATAAAAAACTGCGGCCGTACCACATACATTTTAGGGAATTTATAAGAAACGTCGACTATTCCCGTGTTGTATAATTCACTTTCTGCTTCCAACATCGTTACCAATACAGCAAATTCGCATTTTTTTTCTAAGCGGTCTTTATCCAGTTCCTTGAAAAAGTCTTCATTGCGTTTTTTTGTGGCGGTCTCATCTCCTTCATTTTTCATTTCAAACATGATACTGATAATTTCATTGCCTAGATCATCAGTCTCCCGGTAAATGAAATCTCCTTTACTTCCAGAACTTGAGTTGTTGTCTTTTTCAAAATAGGCATTACGAAATGCCGTGGCACGTAACTTATTGAATTCATTTTCGCAATGTTGTTCTAAGGTTTCTCCAATCATTTTAGTGGAGAGTTTTAGTTTCATATCCTTTCGCATGGCAATCTCTTCATCCTTTAACTTGATGATTTCATCCTTGGTTTTGAGTGCTGATTGAAATTGTTCTTGTAAGGATTTTTCTAGCAATTGGGTTTCAAGTTGTTTCTGGTTAAGTGTATTTTGCAACTCATCGCGTTCCTTTTCCATGACTTTTACTGCTTCACTTACAGTTAATTGCTGTTCGAGTTTCGCTTGTTCTATTTTCAGGTTTAGTTCATTTGTAATTCGTTGCATCTCTGCTTGTGATGTTAAGAGTTGTCGCTCTTTTTCAGCGATTTGGTCTTTCATTTTGTTTTCAACTTGCACAGCAGTAAGTTGAACCGCATTCACTTTTTCCTGCTCTGCCAGTTTTAAGCGATTTTCAATTTCTTCGTTGAATTGTTGGGTTCTGACTTGTTTTAGTAATTCTACATAGCCGGATTCATCTATTTTAAATGCTTTATTGCAGTTTGGACAAATAATTTCGTTCATATTCTGTGTTTTTTCAAAGTTAATAGGAATTTGTTGTGTATGAATTTATATAAACATTGTTTTTGATATTTCTGTTGAGCGAACTTTACTTATTTTTAACACCATGAAAGTTGCAATTACCGGAGCAAGTGGTCACGTTGGTGTGGCACTCATTGAAGAGTTAACCCGTCGTGGACATCAAGTTCGAGCCTTGGGATTTAATGATGTAGACTTTTTTATTAAGAACAATATTGAATATGTTAAAGGACATGTGAATGACCGCGCTTCAATCGAGCAACTCCTAAGCGGTTGTGATGCTTTAATTCATTCTGCTGCAGTAATTTCAATCAATGGGGGACAAGGTGGGCATGTACGAAAGGTAAATGTGGACGGGGTGCGTAATGTCATGCAAACCGCCCTTGACTTAAACATTCAACGGGTAGTGCACATATCATCGATTCATGCCTATGATCCACTTCCTAAGGATGTTACCTTGGATGAAACACGAAACTTTGTGGATGATACGGCCTTTGCCTACGATCAAAGTAAGCGGGATGGACAATTAACGGTAATGGAATTTGTTAACAAAGGATTGCCGGCATTAATTGTAAATCCAACCTCGGTAACTGGACAGCCCGAAAATAAATTATCACTTCAAGGCAAAGCCATCTTAGATATTTATCTGGGTAAGATCCCTGCAATGTTCGCAGGAGGCTACGATTGGGTGGATGTTCGCGATGTGGCTTCATCCATTTGTAATGCGCTAACCATGGGTAGAGTGGGAGAGAATTACCTGTTGTCGGGTAAGTATTACACGATGAAGGAAATTGTGGCCATTGTAAGTGAGGTAAAAGGAAAGAAAATTCGAGTAGCCAATGTACCGGTATGGTTGGTTCAGATGGGCTTACCGTTTGTTAAGTTACAATCGCTTGTCACCGGTAAGGCACCGCTTTATACCAATGAATCGATTGACATTTTACTTCATGGGAATTCAAAGATTAGCCATGAAAAGGCGAAACTTGAATTAAATCATAACCCTCGTTCCTTTAAAGAGACTGTGGCCGATTTAATTTCCTGGTTTAAGGAGAATGGGTACATAAAATAATAACAAATGACTGAACAGTATTTTCAATGGATTTCATGGGCATGGATTGCGATTGGAATCATAACCTTTATCTATTTATTTAAACAAACAGCTCCGTATGGGAGGCATTCCAATGAACGTTGGGGACCCATGATCGACAACCGCTGGGGATGGTTTATTATGGAGGTATTTGTGCTTGTGATCCTTGCGTATTTCTTATGGGATGCTAAAAAACAGCTGAATGTGGTCAGCGGCATCATGGTCGGACTCTTTGTGTTTCATTATTTTAATCGATCGATTGTCTTCCCTTTACGACTGAAGACAAATGGTAAAAAAATGCCAGTGATCATTATGGTGTCAGCCATGCTGTTTAATACCATGAATGGGTTTTTTATGGGATATTATTTTGGGAATTTTGCTTCGTACACGATGGATTGGTTAACGGATCCGCGATTTATAATTGGAATGATCGTGTTTTTCACAGGGATGGCCATTAATTGGCATTCGGATGCGATTTTAATAAACTTACGTAAACCGGGAGAAACCGGGTATAAAATCCCGCAGGGAGGATTGTTCAAGTGGGTTTCTTGTCCAAACTTGTTGGGTGAAGTAATTGAATGGGTAGGTTTCGGAATATTAACTTGGAGTTTACCTGGATTGGTATTTGCGATATGGACCTTTGCCAATGTAGTCCCTCGAGCTATTTCTCACCATAAGTGGTATAAACAAAAGTTCCAAGAGTATCCAAAGGAACGTAAGGCCATCCTTCCGTTCCTTTGAAGTGTTTGAGTCGAAAAACTCCACAGCGAATTTTCCAACCGATCGGGATAAGTATTTTGATTCTAAACCAAAAAAGGATGAAAAAGAAGCATCAAACTCTGCCTATTTTTCGTTCATTCCTGGTAATAAAAAGAAAACCCAGCAATTATTCATTACTGGGTCATCTGCTCCAACCGTTTTGGATTAAAAATCTGCATGTCCTTTTTTGTTCGACGTCGGGATGTTGTAACGAATTCCACTGGCTGAACCAATTCCCGGGCTAAATTTAACCCCTGCATTAGGAATTGAATTGAAAGATAATTGCGGACGTAATTCAGAGTAAATCATCCATGGTTTCCAAAAGGCACGTTTAGTTCCTAAGCGGAAATTAATACCAAGCGGCACATAAATATTTGCTCCCCAAGCCATAGGGTTCTTGTATGTCTCACTTTCTAAGGTTGTCGTTTGATTTCCTGCATAGGATCCATATCCTTGATAACTGTTCGTATATTCTGCAAAGTTTAATGAAGTTTGAGATTGATAGGATAATCCAAAAGACAACCCCGCCCCGGCAGAAAACGCCCACCGTTCGCCTGCATTCATTTCCCAAACATAGGCTGCGTCAATTCGAATTTGTTGGTTATTATAATTTCCAAATACATTTCTGCTTATCGTTGAATCTACAAAGGTCATGCTCCCGTTTTGAGAAGAAATTAAGGTATCCACCACATGTGATTCGTAATACGAACCATACGCACTCATTAATTGATTTGAAAAATTAGATATTCCCAAACGCAAGGTCCCTTGGCATTTTGGTAGCGATAATCCTACTTGCAATGATTGAAACGATGAGGTGTTTTGCATACCCATACCAAACGGATAATTAAAGTTATAGTATCCCATAGAACTCTCGTAGGTACTGAAATCCTTCATTAAAATGGAAGAACCTGGCGCTAGTGGAGCAAAGTCAGTAATGTTAGAAGGCGTGAAACCAAATTGTCGGTAGGCACCGCTAGATAGGTGTACTTGTGTAAGTTTTATTTGGCTAAATGCTGTGATGGATGCCCCAAGGAATCCGAGAAAAATAAATGTTTTTTTCATTGGTAGTTTTTTTAATGAGACACTTGAAACGGATAAAAGTTACAATTAGTATTAACTAATTTCTTTTAAGCAGCCACCGCATTGTTGGGGGCACATAGTAATGTTCTACATCGTTCGATGGAGGAGAGGTGTAAGTCAAGCACAATATTGTAGTCATCTTTTCTGTAGCCACCAAATAGGGCTAGGGTGACAGGGAGCGGTTTCCCAAGTTGTAATGAGACTTCATTGACCCATTCACCAAAAATCGAGGCGCAAGATAACCAATGTTCGGTGTCGCATTGTCCGCCAAGGTCATCATCGATGTGACTGTCAGCCCCATGAGCAAATACCACATAATGTACCTTGCCTGCTAAAATTCGTTGTTTCACTCGTTCGAGCTTTAATTTGAAATCTTGAATGTATGTTTCGTTATATCCGATAGGATTTACGTTGCAATCCCACGGAATGGCTTTATTGATGCGTGGATCAAAACCTCTAGAATCCTCAATGCTATTTCCAAAGTGACCATCTAAATCCAGCCAGGCGCCGGATACTCCGTGTTCTTCATAAAGTTTTAAGGAAGCAATTACCTGTCCTGAAAAGGTGCAGAATCCTTGTCCTGCATGCGGCGTTGCATGGTGCATTCCAGATACCGGGGCAAAACAAAGCTGATCCGGGTGCTCTAAACTATGTTTTACAGCGTGATACATGGCACTGTTGGTATATCGAACACTGGTGGCTAAATTCTCAGACCAGGGAATTCCATTTGAACGATAATTACCGGTTTGATTAAAGAAATTTGATACATATTCAGGGGAATGAGCTAACAAGAAGTCTTCTTGTTGGAAGGGTTTAAAGTCAGCATGGATATCGAAATGTGTATTATGTTCACTGCGTTCGATTTTTTGCATGAGGAGGTAAGGCTTTAACGGGGATTGCGAATAGGATCGCTCTCGAATGGAATCAAAACATACTTGATTCTTGGTGTAAAACGTAGCAATGGTTAGTTTTTTTTTCATCGGCAAATCGATTTAAAAGGTTAATATTCACTGCAAAGTTTCCGATGAATTCAGGTTTTTTCCCCTTCTTTGCAACCTTGTAAATCAAAAAAAGCCGGTGGTATCGGCTTTTAAATTCAACGTCGCTTCGTTTGATGCAACTGTTCGATAAAGTCGTCTATGGCTTTAATTTGTTGATGAAAGGCTAGTAATTTCTCTATATCCCGTTGCGGATGACAGCGGAGCAGTTTATTAATTAATCGTTTACGTTGCGCACCCAATTCAATGATGTAATTTTCGGTGAATTCTTCCTCGCTATCATAGAATTCGAAGAGGATGCGTTGTATTATATTCAGTGATTTGAAGTGTTCCGGTGTTCGTTCGATGGAGCCATACCAATCTAAGAGTTGTTGTTTAATTTCGTTAAGTTGTCCAGCTAAGTTCCGACCTTCATCTCTCAGCTCAACTGCTTTTTCGTACGCTTGGTTTTTGATGCTCTGGTCTTTTCGTTCATTTAGGTTCAGCGTATCGATTTTTAATTGAAGGACCTTAATATGCAGCTGTTGTAGTTCCTTAATTGTCAAGTTGAATTCAGGTACCTCAGACAGCTTTATTTGACTCGTCCCCCAGCGCGTGAGGTCAAGCTGAAAGAAATTAAAATAGGAACCTGGTTCATTGCGCTCAATTACATCAAGTGTTTTCACCTTTGGACTTATTTTCGGAAAGATCAACGAAAAAATATGTGTTGAATTCGAGTCGGTGAAATAATGTTTTTCGGGAGCAATTGGAATATCAACAGATTCAATGAGTTTTAATTTTGTTTTGCCACCGTCGGGCGTAATATAGGTGTCACCATCAATTTGTATCCATCCCCCTTTATCATAGTGACTTGGTGGCTTGTAAAAGAACTCAATCCGCGTTTGCTCGGAAAATTCAATCTTATTTATCCGTAGCGTTTCACCAAATTCTATAAAGTGCGGGTTGTAAAGCGTCACGGTTTTTTCCTTCTTTTCTTTCATGTTTAATGATTTAAAACACAAATATAAGGAAGGAACATGATGCGAATGATATGCACCCCGTTTTGTATATACGGAGTGTATTTAATAATTTTTAGTGTGGTGGTATCGATTCGAAAACCTAAGGCTTTTAACATCGTTGAATCGAATGCCGTTTTCAATTAAAACGTCCTGCGCTGCTTTTCTTGTAAGTTGTCTGAGGTAGAAAGGTTCATTTACTACAAAGTGATGAATGGCGTGCGTAGCGCCAAAAAAGAAGCAAAACCATTGTAAGGGCGTGCTCCACCAAGGAGTGAAGACCTGTACTTGTTGAATAACGTTACCCGCTTCAACATCTCCCATGTAATGCATGTTGGATGAAACAAAATGCAAGGCGAATTGTCGAATTAAATTAGGAATGACGAGGAGAACCATAAGTGGCTCAATCCACTGCAACAACCCGTCGAATTGAGTTAAGGGATAGCCAATCCAATGAAATAGGTGAATCACTACAAAGGAATACCATAATATCGTTAGGGGTACTCCAAAGGGTAGTAGTCCGAGTAAAACGGTACGAATGATTAAGCGCATGTCGCTTTTACTTAGATTTCCTTTGTTATATTCTATAAGCATTTCTTTTCTTAGCCTTGGAATTCTTAAGATTCCGGATAACAATAAATCGGGGAGCACCAGTAAGCGGAGCAACGAAAGGCGATCTCCGTTGGTTATTCCGCGTTCTTCGATGTCGAAAGGCATACCGGAATGTTGATGGTGGAAATGATGCCAGTATTTTCGTATCCACGGATTTAAGCTGATTGGACGAAATATATAAACGCCCAACATCATGCAATGATATAGCAGAGGAATACGCTTAAAGTAAAGTTCATGGATTAAATCGTGTTCTAATTCATGTAAGATTGAGGTTATAAACGCAATTGAAACGATGGTTAACCACGTTGGACAGAACCCAATGAACCATGCGTAACCAAGGCTAATAAGTAAGGCTTGGCAACTTATTAATATTCCCAAACCAATTATGTCTTGATGTGTTGTCCAGGTATTTTTACTCCTGTAACTTTCGTAAATCCCACGGACTTCTAGAATAATGGTTCTAATTTGCTGCTGTGTTTTTTCGTTCATAAGAAGAATTAGGGGATACAAACCAAGGTGTCATACCAAGAAGAATAACCAGCCCACACCCCTAGGGCTCCATTACTGATATTACTCGGAATTAGTACGGGTGAAGAGAATGGACTGCCATTGCTTTCCATCTGAGATCTCATTTTATCAAAATAGGAGTAAACCGGCATTTCGATGTGTGAAAAGCGAATTACCACGCTATCTCCGTATTTGAAATGACGTTTGAATCCGGAAGGGTAGGTCGTATCTTTTTCAGG
>JAIXRD010000061.1 GCA_027485365.1 Cryomorphaceae bacterium
CCTACTTAGCAGTGGTGTAAATATTAATCAAAATATGGGGCCTCGAATTGATGCGCTCGCTGCGGTACAATGTGCAGGACAAGGGTTAGCGCCAGGTGCACCAACAGCAAACTTCTTCGCCATACCAACTACCCTGTTTGAAGGGGATTCCGTTTTGTTCTATGAAAACTGTGCAAATGGTGGAAATAATATCACCTCTTATCAGTGGAGTTTTCCGGGCGGTTCTCCAGCTAGCTATAGCGGCATGACACCACCCTACATCACCTACGCAACGGCAGGAACTTATAATGTTTCACTTACTGTAACCAATTCTGTTACCTCAGATTCTGAAACAAAAAACGCATACATCACGGTGAATACTCCTCCATATGGAAACTGGATTGTACAAAATTCTGGATTCTCGGCTGCAAATCGTGGTGTACATTGGATTTCTATTGTTGATCAAAATGTGGTTTGGGGCACGGCTTACGATGGAAGTGGCGCTAATGCCAACGTTCAACAATTTACCAAAACAACCGACGGTGGAAACACTTGGACCCCAGGGAATATTAATGTCGGGAATGCAGGTCTAGGCATTTCAATGGTTCAAGGAATTTCTTCTTCTACCGCATGGTTAGCTGCCTATCCTAACGCTGCAGGTCAGCTTGGCGGTATATGGAAAACAACGAATGGCGGCTCAACATGGACCAAGCAAACCACAGCAACCTTTAGTAACGCAGCCTCCTTTACGAACGTTGTTCATTTTTGGGACGCCAATGAAGGATTTTGTATGGGAGATCCGATCAATGGGGAGTTTGAAATTTATCGCACAACCAATGGCGGTACTAATTGGACCTTGGTTTCAGGGGCTAATATTCCCAATCCTTTAAGCGGAGAATATGGCTATACCCGACAGTTGGATGTAGTAGGAAACAGTGTGTGGTTCTCAACGAATAAAGGTAGAATATTTCATTCAACGAATAAAGGAGCTACATGGGCAGTGTACACCTCTCCAATTTTGGATTTTGCCGGAGCTAACATCAGTGCAAATTTTTCTTTTGCTTCTGCTTCAATAGGTTACATCGTCACTAATGGAGGAGCCGTGTATAAAACAACGAACGCAGGTTCTACCTGGATTCAATTGGCAACAACTGGTCCTATTTTCTCCAATGGACTCTGTGCCATCGTTAATACAAATACCATTTTCACCACAGGGGCCGCTACCGGAGGTTCAGGGTCATCCTATTCGCTTGATGGCGGATTAACCTGGTCATTAATCGATAATCAACAGCATTTGTATTGTGAGTTCTTAACGCCTTCCATTGGTTGGTCGGGTTGGTTTAATACGAATGCTTCAACTAACGGCATGTGGAAATGGAATAATTTGTCCAGTCCACTTGCAGTTCAATTTAACGGCAATCCTTCAACTGTTTGTGTAAATACCCCTGTTCAATTCACAGATCAAACGACCGGTGGAGTTATTAATTCATGGAACTGGAGTTTCCCTGGAGGTTCTCCAAGCACCGCATCAATTGCCAATCCCGTGGTAACCTATGCACAGCCGGGAACCTACGCCGTTTCCTTAACAGTTAGTGATGGCACAAACTTGAGTAGTTTTCAAGATACGGCTTACATTACCGTAGAAACCTTGCCCGCAACACCGGGTGCCATTCAAGGAAATGCCGCTCCATGTCCGAACGCTGTGGAAACGTATTCAGTCGCCAATGACCCTTCTGCATATTACAATTGGACGTTTCCTGCAACTTGGCTAGGTATGAGTACAACCAATTCCATTTCACTAACCTTGGATAATACACCGGGCATTCTTTCTGTAACGGCAGGTAATTCCTGTGGCTCAAGTCCAGCGGCTAGCTTGAATATTAATCTCGGAGCACAGCCTACGGCTGGATTTACATTTACGCTAAATGGCGGACAATTAACCTTAACGAATACCTCTCAGAATGCGAACGGATTTGATTGGAATTTTGGCGACGGAACTACCTCAACACAGACGCAACCAACCCATGTGTTTACTACACCGGGTACTTATTTTGTAACCCTTATCGCCACAAACGCATGCGGTCAGTCGGATACCTTAATTCAGGAATTAACCGTTCTGGGATTAGAAGATTTAAGTGCCTTGGGAATTACGGCTTATCCTAATCCTACCTCGGGATTAGTGACACTATCAGGATTAGCAAACTATATTTCCGAAGAGTTGAGTATTATTGATTTGCAAGGGCGTATTGTGGAAAGAGTTAAGATTGAATCCGATGTTCAAGTCATTGCTTTTACGCATGCAGTTAACGGATTATATTTGATTCGAATTCAAAACGGAGTATTACCTTTGCGACTTCAACGATAATGAATGACAGAGATTAGTGACCGCATAAGTTTTATAGATCACGCATCCAAAACAACGATTGTAATTCTTCCGAAAAAGCAGCCTTGGGTCATAGCACTCATGGGAGCGTGGTTAGGCATGTGGATTACAATAGGCATAATTACTTGGTGGGCATTGTTTGCAATGAAGCTAAAACAGCAGGAGCAAATCATACTATGGGTTTTCTTGAGTTTTTGGGCTTATTACACCATTCGTGTAGGGCGATCATTTCTTTGGTTGTTGTGGGGACAAGAACTGCTAAAAATTGATGAAATTGGGTTACACATTAAAAGATCAATTCGAACCTATGGCAAAAGTGTTCCATATTATTTCGAAAACATAAAAGATCTTTCCTATGATGTTCCTGAAGAAAAATCATTTCAAACCGTCTGGGAATCTTCTCCATGGGTTAGCGGTGGCGAGCGGTTCTTTTTCGGTTACTATGGTAAAATGATTAAATTCGGAAAGAAATTAACCAAAAGAGAAGCACAACTGCTATCCCAAGTATTAGAAAAACGTCTGCGTAAATATTCAAAAAAATAAACATGTACGGAAAAATTCAACAGCATTTATCGACAGAGCTAACCAACATCGAAGAAAATGGTTTGCTCAAGAGGGAGCGTATTATTACGACGCCTCAAGGCCCCAATGTTCATGTGAGTACAGGGGAAGATGTCGTGATCATGTGTGCCAATAATTACCTCGGACTTTCCTCGCATCCAGAAGTAATTCAAGCTGCGAAAGATGCCCTTGATACCCATGGATTTGGGATGTCATCCGTACGATTTATTTGCGGTACTCAAGACATTCATAAAACCCTTGAGCGTAAAATCGCAGAATTTTATGGCACAGAAGATACGATTTTATATGCTGCAGCCTTTGATGCAAACGGCGGTGTTTTTGAACCCTTGTTTTCCGAAGAGGATGCGATTATTAGCGATGAGTTGAATCATGCTTCAATTATTGATGGGGTGAGATTATGTAAGGCGCAGCGCTACCGGTATCAGCATTCTAACATGGAAGACCTGGAAGAACAGTTAAAAAAAGCACAAGCCCAACGGTTTCGAATTATCGTGACTGATGGCGTATTTTCTATGGATGGAGATTTAGCTAAAATGGATGAAATCTGTGCATTAGCTGAAAAATATGATGCCTTGGTGATGACTGATGAATGCCATTCCGCTGGATTTATTGGTAAAACTGGGCGTGGTGTTCCAGAACATTTTGGAGTTCAACACAAGGTGGATATTGTTACAGGAACCTTGGGTAAAGCTTTAGGTGGCGCTATGGGTGGATATACTACCGGTAAAAAGGAAATCATTGAAATGTTACGTCAGCGTTCTAGACCATATTTATTTTCAAATTCACTTGCGCCTTCTATCGTTGGAGCAAGCATCAAGGTATTTGATTTATTAAGCAGTACAACCAGTCTGCGTGATAGGCTAGAAGAGAATACCTTGTATTTTAAAGAACACATAAAAGCTGCTGGATTCGATATTAAACCGGGTGATTCACCAATTGTTCCTATCATGTTGTATGACGCTGCATTGTCTCAGCAATTTGCAAATGAACTTTTGAATGAAGGGGTTTATGCTATCGGTTTCTTTTATCCCGTTGTGGCAAAAGGTCAAGCGCGCATAAGAACTCAAATA
>JAIXRD010000317.1 GCA_027485365.1 Cryomorphaceae bacterium
CAAGCTGTTAGATATCGTTGGCGATTTAGCGCTTATTGGACGACCGATTAAGGCGCATATTCTTGCTGCCCGTCCGGGCCATTCAGGCAATGTGCGTTTTGCCAAAGTGTTAAAAGATCAAATCAAAAAACAACAAGGTAAAGGGAAATACTTTGATTTAACAAAAGAGCCCCTATATAATATTCAAGACATCGAACGAATGCTCCCACATCGGTACCCATTCTTACTTGTAGATAAAGTGATGGAATTGAATGAAAACTCAATCATTGGGGTAAAGAATGTAACCATGAATGAACCTATGTTTACGGGACATTTCCCAGGAAATCCTGTATTTCCAGGTGTTTTACAAATAGAAGCAATGGCTCAAGTAGGTGGAATTTTTGCATTAAGTAGCGTTGAAGATGCTCACCTATACTCTACGTATTTCATGAAAATTGACAAGGTGAAATTCAAATCGAAAGTTGTGCCCGGCGACACCCTTGTCTTCGAATTAAACTTACTTTCACCAATTCGTCGAGGCTTAGTTGAAATGGGAGGAACAGCTTATGTGAATGGAAAACCTGTAATGGAAGCTGAGATGTTAGCACAAATTATAAAAGATAAAACGGAATGATTTCTCCCTTAGCGAGCGTACATCCTGATGCACAACTTGGTGCTCAAGTTAGCATAGCCCCCTTCAGTATGATACATGAAAATGTAGTGATCGGAGAAGGAACAAAAATTCATTCCAACGTAGCGCTTTATCCTGGAACACGCATCGGCAAACACTGTGAAATATTCCCTGGAGCTGTGATCGGAGTGATTCCGCAAGACCTTAAATTTGAAGGCGAAGATACTACGGTAGAAATTGGAGATTACACAAAAATCAGGGAATGCGTTACAATTCATAGAGCCACCAAAGACAAGTGGAAAACTGTGATTGGCTCCCATTGTTTACTCATGACGTATGTGCATGTGGCGCATGATTGCCAGATTGGAGACCATGTAATCTTGGCAAGTTACACCGGGCTTTCCGGTCATGTTACTATTGATGATTATGCCATACTTGAAGGAAAAGTCGCAGCGCAACAGTTTGTTCATATTGGTAAGCACGCATTTATTGGTGGCGCTTCACTGATTAGAAAGGATGTGCCGCCATACATTAAAGCAGCTAGAGAACCCCTAACCTTTGCGGGAGTGAATTCCGTGGGTTTACGAAGAAGAGGATTTAGCGATGATGATGTTCGACTGATAGAAGACATTTACCGAATCATCTATGTTCAAAACAGTAATATTTCTAAAGGAATTCAAGCCATAGAAGAAAGCATTCCAGCCTCAGCCCTTCGGGATGAAATTCTTGGTTTTATTCAAGCCTCTGACAAAGGTGTAATTCGGGGAATGATTTAATATGTTTCATCGTGGAGAATTGGTTACTTTAACCATTGATGCCTACGCCTTTGGCGGCAGAGGCATAGCGAAAATCCCAACGGAAGATTCTCATTTCATTGTTTTTGTGGATAATGCATTTCCGAGCCAAGTGGTTAAGGCTAAAATCGATGTAAAACGTAAACACCATGCGGAAGCAAAATTAGTCGAGGTAATTAAGCGTTCACCACTCGAGGTTGTTTCTGATTACCAAGAAATTTCCGGTGCGCCGTATATTTTTGTGGCACAAGAAGAACAACACAATGTAAAGCTATCGTCCACCCTAAGTACCTTCTCTAAGATAAGCGGGATTCGAGATCTTGAACAAAAATTCGATGAGTACATTGCCTCTCCTTCCCTATATTTTTATCGAAATAAAATGGAATACAGCTTCTCCAGCATTGAACACGACATGGAAAGCGGTGAAGATGTTGACGATGCCTTTGCTTTAGGATTTAAACGCAGAGGGACATGGTGGAAAGTTGAGAATTTGAATAAGCCCAGCGGTTTATTTGACAAGGAATGGGAAGAGAAGTTAATCCTACTCAGAACCTTTTTAGAAGATACGAAGTTACCTGCTTGGCATCCACCACAAAAACGAGGGTTTTTCAGACATATCATTGTGCGAAAGTCCTTTTTACACAACCAATTACTGGTTAATTTAGTTACGTCATCCGATGGAATTAAACACTTTGACCGAAATGCATTTGTTGCGAAAGTACTTGAATTACATGGAGATCGAATTGCAGGAATTCAACATACGGTGAATGATGATGTTGCGGATCGATCGAAGATTGAAAATGGACAAACAAAAATGCTTTACGGTAAACCCTTTGTTGAAGAGCAAATTCTTGGATTGACCTTTCAAATGCGCATGGAGAGTTTTTTTCAAACCAATCCTGCGTGTGCAGAACTACTTTACCAAAAGGCTATTGATTATTTACTGGAGGACCTCCCTCCAAATCAGGAAATATTGGATTTATTCTGCGGAACAGGCACCATTGCGCAACTCATTGCCACTAGAAACCCAAGTGCCCGAATAACGGGTGTTGACATCGTGCCTGAAGCGATTGAAGATGCTAAGGAAAATGCGAATAAAAACAAGCTAACAGATGTCAGTTTTCACGCAGCAGATGTTGGTAAATTCCTTAAGGAACATCCGCAATATGAAGGGAACATCGGCGCGCTTATCTTGGATCCTCCACGTGCAGGAATTGCTCCAAAAACTTTGCTTAAAACCATCGCACTTGGCGCCAAACGAATCGTTTATATATCATGTAACCCGTCGACTCAAGCACGAGATGCCTCAACGCTAGTTGATGCCGGGTATACTTTAGAAAAATTCTGTTTAGTGGATCAATTTCCCCATACCGGGCACATTGAATCCATCGCTAAATTCATCAAAATATGATCGTATCAATTCTCTCGATCGGTGATGAGTTATTAATTGGACAAACCGTAAATACCAATGCAGCTTGGCTTGGAAAGGAGTTATCATCCATTGGCGCACGGATTCAACAGGTACTAACTATTTCTGATGATGAACATGTAATCCGTAAAGCCATTGATGAATCCACTGCAGATCTCTGTATTGTAACCGGGGGCTTAGGTCCAACGAAAGATGATCGCACCAAGAAAGTGTTGGCGGCATATTTTGATATGCCATTGGCTGAGGACAAAGAAACTCTTAATCACATTGCTGACTTTTTTGCTCGCAGAAATCGGCCAATGCTTCAAGTAAATATCGACCAAGCTTTACTGCCAAAAGGGTGCGAAATCCTTCCGAATCGCATGGGAACTGCCGCGGGCATGTGGTTCAAAGCTAAAGGGAAATCTGTAATTAGTCTACCGGGTGTACCTTATGAAATGAAAGGGATTTTCCTAGAAGAAATTCTACCTAGATTGCAGGAGAACTACAACTTAAACGCCCTGTATCACCAAACGATAATCACCCACGGTATGGGCGAAAGTTTTCTTGCGGAACGGATTTCCACATGGGAAACATCTTTGGAAGAGGCAAAACTATCCTTGGCATATCTCCCATCGCCAGGCATGGTGAAATTGCGGATTGGATCGCACAAGGGAAAAACAGATAAAGGCTTAATTGAAAGCAAAATAAGTGAATTACAAACCATTATACCCGAACTTATTGTAGGTTATGGGGAAGATACCTTGTCGACTGTAATTGCTAATTTACTTTCCATACATCAAAAAACAGTGGGTACAGTAGAAAGCTGCACCGCAGGAAGTTTAGCCACATCGATTGTAGAGAATTCTGGTTCATCGCAATATTTTAGGGGCAGTTTGCTCACCTATCAAACCAGTATGAAATCCAGCTTACTTGGAATAGAACCCGAGTTTATCGAATCGCATGATGTGGTAAGTGAAGCGGTTGTCAAACGTATGGCCGAAGCAGGTAAGGAACGGCTTGGAGTAGATTACTGCTTGAGCACCACCGGCATCATGGGGCCAACCGCGGGCGACTCTCAACATCCTGTTGGAACCGTTTGGATCGGTCTTGCTGGTTCCGGAGAAACCGTTGCGAAAAAATTCCATTTCGGAGATAATCGCCTGAGAAACATTGAAATGAGTACCTTAGCTGCGTTGAATTTATTGCGATTAGCACTTTTAAAGGAATAATACCCTTAGAAATCGCGGAAAAAATAAATTTCAATTTGCTTTTATCTTAAAAATATCGTTTCTTTGCACCCGCTTTAATAAAAAAGTTTAATATATCATGTCGCGCATTTGTCAGCTAACAGGAAAATCGGTAATGGTAGGAAACAACGTTTCTCACTCCAACCGTAAAACGAAAAGAAGATTTTTACCAAACTTGGTAACCAAGAAATTCTATGTGCCTGAAGAAAATACATTCATTACGTTGAAAGTATCCACTTCAGCTATTCGAACAATCAATAAGAAAGGTATTTCTGCTTGTTTGAAAGATGCTCGGGCTAAAGGATTTATTAAATAATTTACCCTGTTGGGAAACAGAATAAACGAAAAGTAAAATGGCTAAGAAAAGTAAAGGAAATAGAATTCAAGTAATTCTTCAATGTACAGAGCATAAAGAATCAGGTATGCCTGGAATGTCTCGTTACATTACTACCAAAAACAGAAAAAACACGCCTGACCGTATGGAATTGAAGAAATTTAATCCTGTATTAAAGCGATATACCGTTCACAAAGAAATTAAATAAGTATAGACCATGGCAAAGAAAGTAGTTGCATCCTTACAAAAAGGTGGAGGAAAAGAGCACACAAAAGTGATTAAAATGGTTAAATCTGAGAAATCAGGTGGTTACATTACTAAAGAAGAAATCGTTCACAACGACAAAGTTAAAGATTGGTTCGCTAAGAACTAATTGATTATCTAATTATAGACGATCCCGTCCGCCAAGGTGGACGGGATTTTTTGTGCATTAACATTATGGGAATTTTTGATTTTTTTTCAAGGGGTAAAAAAGAAGACCTAGACCGAGGCTTAGAAAAGACAAAACAATCTTTTTTTAGTAAAATTACTCGTGCTATACTTGGGAAATCCAAGGTTGACGATGAAGTGTTAGACAATTTGGAGGAAGTACTGATTTCATCCGATGTCGGTGTGGCAACTACCCTTAAAATCATTGATCGAATCCAAAAACGCGTGGATCGCGACAAAGTACTTAATACGGATGAATTAAATACAGTACTCAAAGAAGAAATCACCGGATTATTGGTAGACAGCAACATTTCACTTGAACAAAATAAGCAACTGAATCCGAATGAACCCTATGTGATCATGGTAGTTGGAGTGAATGGAGTTGGTAAAACTACAACCATCGGGAAACTCGCGCATCAATTTAAATCGTCTGGAAAAAAAGTGATGCTGGG
>JAIXRD010000256.1 GCA_027485365.1 Cryomorphaceae bacterium
CAGCCCTATATGGGCGGGATCACCAGTCTAAAGCCCAAGGCTTAAGCATCCCAACGCTATAATTGCAGTTCGATTCGGAGAGGTGGCAGAGTGGTCGAATGTACCTGACTCGAAATCAGGCGTACTGTCAAAGGTACCGTGGGTTCGAATCCCACCCTCTCCGCCAGAATTAATTCAATAAACCCAGTAAATTCAATGAGTTGTTGGGTTTTTTATTGCCTTCAATTTTTAAAGTACCCGCTTTGGTACCCACTCAGTCCTCAAGGGGTTCACGAGTTGTAATCAGGCTATGTGGTGCGGCTCCTGGTCTAGTTTTGTCAGATCTTCTATGACGTTCCTCATCTGTAGCAGCGACCTCAAAATCACGAACGCGCTGAAGCTCTAATTCTTTGGTTTCGGCTAGTTTTGACGCAGGGATAACAGCACCGCTCTTTAAGAGGCGCTCCAGTCGAAGCTGCTTAAAGGTTTGAGTTTTAATCTTGCCAGCGAATTGGGCATCACTATGGTCTGAGCTATCGAAGTTCATGTATTTACTCTAACAAAATTATTGGTGGGTATCCCTTATCAATTTCCCAGGAACAGATCCCCACCCACCCGGCACCCCCCCCATTTTTTGAAAAGGGTCCCCTGGTTTACCCATACACTTTGTTTTGCACAAGCAGTCTTGAAATTTTCAGGAATCGCGTCAAATCCCTCCTATTTATTTACTTATGGCTATGTTAGGATCCAACTCAATACTTTAATAAAGCGATTATTAATTTTTGGATTTACATATGAACTTCTTTAGACCACTTTTATGTGCTTTATTACTGTTAAGCCACAGTGCTTATGCGAATAATTTAAATACCATGAATCAGTATGGAGAGCCTGCCATAGTTGAATTAGTTGCTCCAACGGCAACGGTCACTTCGGCAAATGGTAAAGCGGTCATTACATTAAATGATGTGGATAAACTAGTAGGCATTTCAAGTGGATTACATAAAACAATCCGTACTCTTGATGCTTTTCCTGTAGCTGAATTTTCTAAAGCCTGGAACTCTTGTAATGTGATGAAAGATCAAAAAAAGCTTTGGAATGCAGACGGTTTTAATGCTGTTGTGATATTTCATAGCGGCACTGATTCAAATCCTAAGAACACCCATCTTGCCAAGTCGCCATTGGTAACAGCCCCCAAGGATATAACTCGCACATTAGGCGGTGATGAGGGCGTTGCAAAGCTAATGTTAATTAACGCTAAGATATCAAATAACTCAGTTTCATTTGATATTACTAATGGAATAATCACTGCCGGTAATTACAATCGTGTAAGGGTTCTAACCGAGTGTTTGGCCGCGAATACATTTTAGTTTTAGCTATCTTTTATCTGCAGACATTTTCCAGGTTCTCAGGCGAAGATGATTGATCTGACAAATAGAGATTGAGTTTTTCGTGGGCACCCTAGTGCAAATGTTGCCCCCCAGCCAAACATTTTGCCGATTGAATTAAGAAGAGGGTTCAAATAACAAATTTAGTGATTTGGCATAGTGAGCAGAATCAATTGCTTTTTCATCCATAAATACGCTTTGTACAGTGAAGCCTGGTATGACCAATCCAAATAGGGCTACGGATAACTGTTGTGTATTCTTGTATTTTTTCAGCTTGCCTTTTTTCATTAAGAGAATGATTTTTTGCTCTAAGCCGTTACGAATCCGTTCAAAGTAGATCAGCATGGTTTTTCGTACTTCAGGCTCGACCATCGACAGTGACCATACATGAAACGCAATTCCCTTACCAGGTCCTTTTGTAATTTCTTCAGCAAAACTAGCTAACTCTTCAATGATCTCTAATAAGCTCAAGTCACGTTCATCGGATTCTTTGAGAATGGTTTCGATCCAATCACAGAACCGACCTAGGTTCTGCGCAGTAATGATTTGAACAATTTCTTCTTTGGCTTTGAAGTGGTGATACAAGTTTCCACGAGAACAGTCTGCGGCCACTTGAATATCATTCATGGACGTACCAGCAAAGCCTTGTCGGGCAAAGCAGGCTCTGGCCGCCATCAAAATCTTTTCCCTGCCGCTTAAAAGATCCTCTTCCTTGGCCTTTAAAAGACGCTTTTTAAGCGTATCCCCTTGACCTGTTCTAGTAACAGGAGAATTGGATTTATTAAGGGGTTTTGATGCTTTTTGCTTACTTGCCATAGTCACTTTCTTTCAAAACCGACCGCTTGATTCAAATTTATTGCTTATTTCAATTTTATGTTGATAGTACGATTATTATCTATTGGGTTAATGCCCAAAGCCAACTAAATTATGGGCGGTCCAATGATGAAGCATATATTTCAGAAGCAAAATTTGATTGGTAGCTTCGCAGTACTGTTGACAACACTTTTTTTAAGTGCCTGCAGCAATGAAAAGCCATCCACTACATTGGCCGAAAAAATAGAAGCCCTGCCTACCCCTCTTGTAGCAAGCGGTAGATGGATGACTGATCAACAGGGGAGGGTAGTAATCTTTCGAGGCGTAAATTTAGTTAACAAAAACTCACCTTATACATACTTAAGCTCGGGCATTACTGAGGAAGATGCCAGAATTATTCGCGCCGCAGGTATGAATATTGTACGACTTGGAATTCTTTGGGGCGCTATTGAGCCGAGTCCCGGACAATATAACGACGTATACCTTAAAGATATCTCTAGTACGATTACGATGCTAAAGTCCTACGGCATCAATACCTTGCTAGACATGCATCAAGATCAGTATTCAACGTCTTGCAATGGTGTTGGAGCTCCAGACTGGGCAACTATTGTCAATCTTGCAAAATTTCCTAAGGGCTGTAATCCAAATAAATTGCCATTCCCAAATGGAGAGTTGACCGATCCTAGCGTATCTGATGCCTGGGATGGATTTTGGCAAAACAAAAGTTCTGCATCAACCGGTTTGGTTGGCTTGCAGGATCGCTATGCCGAAACATGGGCTTATGTAGCTAAATCTATTGGCGGAACACCGGGAATTATTGGATATGAAATCATGAATGAGCCTTATCCAGGGGCCGTATGTAAAGCAAAAATGTTAGGTGATGAATGTATCCTCTTCGATCAAGGGGTTTATGCAAAATTTATTGAAAAAGTAAGTAGCAAAATCCGAAATGTTGACTCAAAAACATTGATATTTTTTGAACCCAGTGTATTTTTTGATTTTGGTACAGCCACTCACGTCACACCACCTAACGTACCAAATGTAGGCTTCTCTTTTCATCCTTATCTTACGATGGACCATGTATTGGCAAATACATTTGTTTACCACAACAAGTTTCCAAATTTACCATTGCTAGCTACTGAATGGGGTGCCTTTACTGGCGACAAACCATTGACTGAAAATATGGTACCCGCTGAAATTACTGCAGGCTCTATGCGTTTGGATAAAGCCATGATGCCAGCAATCTATTGGACTTATGCCAATCCAGCTCCATCAAGCTTTCTGCCGGGTGCCTTTAGACAGGGTTTGGTATGGGATTTAAACAAACCACGAACTATGCCAAATTTGATGGTTGATCGATTAAATGCGCTTACATGGCCCTATCCTCAGGCGGTTGCAGGAACGCCTCTTGAGTGGTCATTTCATCCTGAGCGTCAACTATTCCAGTTGAGCTACTCTACAAATAGTCCATCCGGTCAGCGGCTTGATATCAATGCACGCACTGAAATTATCCTTCCCCCTGAAAGATTTAAAAATGGCTATGAGGTATTCGTTGAGGGTGCAAAAGTTGTGTCGACGCGAAATGCTAATCTATTAGTTTTATTAAATCAGAGTGATGCTAAAACTGTGAAAATTTTAGTTAAGGGACTATGAAAACAAGCATTATCTGACAAGCAATTGACCTTAAAACTTAATTTTTATGAACTAGAAAGGTTTTGATGAGGAATTCGTTATGAAGAGAATAGCTTCAATAATTGTTTTTTTGAGCTTATTTAGCGGCGTCTCCGCTCAAGACCTAATTGAAAATCCTAATCCATTTCTTCCGCCACCGGTGGTGCCTGGATACCAAGCATGTATGAGCATGTTTGATGACTTTATGGATTGTCAACCTGGTTGGGCAAACCATGGGCAACCACAGTGTGTTGCGATAAATCGTGAATATTTTGAAACATTGAATTGTCCAGACGTATTTAGGTGGCAAGGTAAGGTTAACGCTAATGCATTTGCAGGAAATCCACCCGCTCCGATATTTGAATCACGAATGAAAAATCGATTACGTTAAAGTAAATATTTGGATCGTTCTGATGACGTTATTATGTTTAAAAAGCAATTAAGGAAAGCGGTATTCAGGTCCCTTGCTCCGTAAATTCTATAACGAATCAAACAAACTATTGCAGTCAATCCCAGCTTGAAGCAGGGTTAAGGGCGATGCAGCAGAGAGCATTGATTGAGCATCAAAATTACCTTGCCTATCAAGAATGCATGAAAAATATAAACATGGACCCAGGATCCCTTTATTTTGAACAGGGATTTTGTACAGCCCAAAACGGGTGGCCTGTTTGGTAGGATTTGTATTACATATTAATAGTGTCGACTTAATATTAGATTATGATCTAAACTGGAAAAAACAAGCAGCTCGTGATTTGCCGATTCTTTTTAAACTATCAAGGATCGTGTTGCGCCCAATAAATCTCTCTCTTTCTCACGGCTGGAGTACTTTATGAGATGTAAATTAATATTGATTATCAGCATTTTTATGCCAACTTGGTCAATCTCTCAAACTGTTGCCCCTCCTGGTGTAAATGCTCAAAGATTTAACAACTGTATGAATGAGCGAATATATTCAAAGTCTATGTTTGCTGATAATGGATACGCTTTTTGTGAGCGATGGGCAGGACCTGTTGAATCAGACCCAGGTAACTACATCTACAGCATGCCAGCCGAAGATCTTATCTCTCAATTTCAAGATCACCGCCTTAATGAAGTGAACTTGCCACAAAACTTTTTAAAACCGATCGATTAATTTAATCTGAAGTATGCCGAATAACCTTCAATCGAATATTTGTTGTCGTTACCTTACTATCAACATGGAGCTACCTATGAGATTCAAGCTATTTTTAATTGCTTTTAGTTTTATTTCAACCGCGACAATGGCGCAGTACCAGGTCCCTCCTGGGGTAAATGCCGATAGATATAACCTTTGTATGAATGAGGGGCTAGGTAAAGGTCGCCCTTACAGCACCTCAGATAATTTTTGTATGCAGTGGGCGGGTACATATAACACGACGATATACCCTCCGCTCCCACCAAAACCCATCAATCAGCAATGCAATCCCATTTATTCAAATTATTACAATTGCAAGCAAATCGGGGCTAGAGCATTAGGGCCTGCAGTTGAATTTTGCAAGCAAGCTAATCAAGCGTGGGTTTCCTCCGGTTGTAGGGCTGAGATACAGAGGTGGAATGAGGAACAATCGCGCTTCTGCAAGTTTAATCAAATTGAGCCATGTAACTCCCTTTACTGGGATGCGGATTAAGAAGTTGGATCTGACAAATCCTGAGCATAAGAAAGCTTATGAATTCTATCAAATATCTTCGCTATCACTGGTTTGACTTAGCAATTTTTTTAGTAATTGTTTTGACTGGTACTCTCTATATTACCCAGCCATCTGGCATGACTTTGCTGTTATGGCTTAGCCTTGGTTCATTATTTTTGCACCAGATAGAGGAATGGCGATACCCAGGATATTTCCCTGGAATGCTTAATACGGCATTATTCAGTAGTGATATCCCTGATCGGTATCCGTTAAATGCCAATAGCGGCATGATCGTTAATGTATTTTTTGGGTGGGGTAGCTATGTATTGGCAGCTTTGTTTTGGAGACAAGCAATTTGGCTAGCCATTGCTACCATTTTAGTTTCTATAGGAAACATTTTTGCTCATACAATCATTTTCAACATCAAAGGTAAAACCCTCTACAACCCAGGCCTTGTTACTTCTTGGCTATTTTTTGCTCCGATTGTTTACTTTTTTTTTAATTTGGTGATTTCACAAAACCTTGCAATTCCAGCCGATTGGATTCTCGGTATAGTCTTAGGAGCAGCTTTAAATTATTTCGGTGTTTATAAATCAATTTTATGGCTCTCTGACAAAAATACCCCTTATATTTTTCCAAGTCGATTTTTACTTCTAAATAAAAAAAATGATTAAATCCCTTGCATTTTTCCTCACAATGATGATCCTAAGCGTGTCTTCTGCGTTTGCGCAGTTTGTGAGCTGCCCATCTGGCTTGGCAAATTACACCCCGTTATATTCACCGGGGGCCAATGAAAGTTGCGGTCTCGCCTCTGGACTGCCCTCTTGTGCAAGTAAAGGCTGGAGAGTGAACCCTCTCACCCTTACCTGTACCTCACCACAGGGAAGTTCTGAGTTTGCTATTTGTGAGGGCGGCGAAATACTTGGCAGCATGGGCAATCTACCGCGCTGCATCAAGCCTTATCAAGAAATTCAAAATGGCCAACCAATTCCCAGTATCTTCAATGAATGTATTCAAAACCGCTGGTACGAGGGACATTTTTCTTCGCCAGTAGCTCTTTGCTCAACTACTATTCAACGGACTTACGGCAGTGAGGACATAGAAAAAATTCGGGAATGTGTGCTCAGTGGTCGTTTTAGTGGGATACCGGCTAATCCACAATCCTATTGTCAAATGCGAGCAAATGAATTTTGGAGCAAACCAGAGAATATGATTCAGCAATCCGTCTGGATACCAAGATAGTTTAAATTTAGCGATAGAGCATCCATGAAATTACTAATCAGCAATAAAAACCTATGCCTATTATCTCTATTTCTGTGCTCTTTTCAGGTATCGGCTCAAATTCCTGGAACCGTTCAATTCAATTCAAACAATCTTGCACAAGAATTAATTCAGCAGCAACGGGACGTACAGCTTGAGGAGCGGGTCGTACAGCGTCAGATGGGAGCAAACGCTGCTTTAGAAGAGCAGCCATTCTTAGCGCAGATAAAAGCGCTTGAAACACAGGAGTTAGAAAGCTATGTTCGAGCTAATGTAAGTCGTTGTTTGCAGGCTCAATTACCGCGGGGATTCTGTAGTTTACTAATGCAACCACCATGGAATCAACCTTAGGCAGTATATTTTCAATTCATCAATAAAATCTACTGGATC
>JAIXRD010000045.1 GCA_027485365.1 Cryomorphaceae bacterium
TACACATTCATCCTCGGTAACACCGGGATAAACCGTACTTTCATACACCACAATATCTCCTGATTTCAAAACCTTACCTACGGTTTCACTGGCTTTGATTAAAGGAGTTAGCACAGGACGGTTATATTTATCTGTAGGAGTTGGGACTGTAACAATGAAAAAATTGCAATCAGCCAAATCAGACTGATTCATGGTTGTGTACAAGCCGTTTGAATAATTATCACTTACATAATTTTCATCTGAAATAACTACATCCTTCAATTGTTCATTTGAAATTTCAAGTGTACGGTCGTTGTATTTTTTCAATTCACCTATGCGTTGCAAATTGATATCAAAACCAACCACTTTATACTTTTCAGCAAAAGCCACAGCCAGGGGTAGTCCAACATATCCCAAACCAATAATTGCAATTTTATATTCTTTGTTCATGGTATTATATTTTTAAATTAGTCTTATATATGGTATTCCAAATAGTTGCATTTCATCAAAATCAGATTCAAAAACTGCCACACGAATTTTCTTCTGTATTAGTTTTTCGGCATGTCCAATCAATCGATTCATATAATTTTTATTTACATCGCCCACTACTACCAAATCAACAAAAGTAGATTCTTTCCCTTCCGCCCAATCATTAGTTACATAAACAGACTCTAGATCACCTAGCTTTTGAAAAACCTGTTCAATTAACGATTCAAATCCGAACTGTTTTAAAATGAAATTCCTTAATGGAATAAACATGGGGTGTAAGGTATTCGCTTTATATTGTTTTACCGCGCTTACAGATTCATCTACTTCAATAAGCTTTAACTCACTCAATTTGTTCAATTCCATTCTCACCGTATTCGAACTTACGCCAAAATCCTTCTCTAGTCCGCGCAAATACACTCTGCTGTCAGGATTCAATAGCAATCGGGTAAGCAGTTTTACCCGAATTTTTCCATGAAGGAGGGAGTCGATTATCATTAATTAAAAATTAGAGGTTGTTTGCGTTTTAATCTTAACAGAGCTTCGCCACTTCAGTTACGTTAAATTTTTGTAACTGCCACAATATTGAGTAACAAATTTAGAACAAAAACTGTTCCAATTGTAAATGTTTGGTAAACGCACAAAAAAATTTGTAAATGAAACAAGGAAGCATATTTACTCCTTTCTCCGACCAAAAAGAGCTATAAATGGAACGATAATTATATTATACGCAATTGAAAATAAATTTGACGATTTTTTCTTTCCCGCACCATAGTATCCATAATTGCCACCATAACTACTGTATCCATATCCGCCATAACCGTAACCATAAGCTTTGTTGCTATAAGAATAACCATAACCGTAGCCAGAAATACCTCCTGTTAATCCATTAAAAACAACCGCCATTTGTTTGAATTTTTTGTCCTCCCGGAGTTTTTCTAGGAGTTGCTCTACCGCAATTTTTGGGGTATATTGATGACGTATCACAAAGATTACTGCATCAACCCATTGACCAATCACTTGTGCGTCCGTAACCAAACCAATTGGAGGACAGTCAATAATAATATGATCATATTCATTTCCGAGTTCTTCCAATAAACTTTGATAACGGCCATTCAAAATCAGTTCAACTGGATTTGGAGGTATTGGACCGGAAGGAATGACAAATAAATTTTCAAATTCAGTGGTAAAAATAATTTCATCTTTGGCTATATTTCCTGTTAGATAAACAGATAAACCCGTTCTTCTGGCAATTTTAAAATGTTTGGCAACGTTTGGTTTTCTCAAATCAGATTCAATCAAAAGCGTTCGTTTTCCCGCCATCGCATATCCAATGGCAATATTCGATGCAAGAAACGATTTTCCTTCACCTGGAATACTGGATGAAATCAATAATTTTGATTTCCCATGAGAATCTAAAAAATAACTTAAATTTGTTCTTAGTCCACGAAATTGCTCGGAAATCAAACTGCGATTCCCTTCCTTCATAATCAAAGGATTGTCACTTTCTACTTGAACGATATCCGCCAATATTGGTACTTTGGTTCTATTTAAAATATCCGATCTAACAGAAATTTTATTATTAACCGCACTTTTGATCAATAAAATTACCAATACAAACAGCACAAAAACGAGCGTAAACTGGGTCTGAACAATTAATCTCTTGGGACTAACAATCCCATTGTTAATGGGTGCTTGTACAATTCGTACATCACTTAAGGTACCTGCTTGTTGAATGGCTGACTCTTCACGTTTTTCCAACAAAAAAGTATACAATGCATTCTTAATATTTTGTTGTCGGGTGATATTTAATAACTTTCGTTCTTTGCTCGGAATAGAACGCATCATTTCATCGTATTCACCATTGTATTTGGCAAAATCTTGTTCTGCTTTTTGCTTGAACATATTCAAGTTTCTGCGGGTATTTGTTATTGCTTCTAACAACTCTTCTTTGTATGTTTGAATTAATTTCTTTAGCGATTTTACGGCATCATTTTCATATCCATTCAAATCTACCAATTGATTGTATTTGATTTCAGCCTCATTCAGTTTTTCAAAATATGCAGTCAAATTGGCATCACCCAATCCAATTAAACTAGGCACCATTCCCGGTTTTTTAATTCTGCCTTGTACATACTTTTCAATTTCAGAGAGGACCATGAGTTGTAGATCAGTTTGGGCTCCAAGCTGATCACCCGCCTTCACTTTATCTAAATAGAGACCTGCCTCAGCCGAAACACGCTGAATATCATTTTGTTTTTTAA